>CALLYA010000447.1 GCA_937875495.1 uncultured Verrucomicrobiota bacterium | reverse complement strand
CTGAGTGGACTGAGTGGACTGAGTGGACTGAGTGGACTGAGTGGACTGAGTGGACTGAGTGGACGTTTGGGGCTGGGGGCTGATGGGAGAGCGAGGCAGGCGGCAGGAGCGCGCCTTTTCGGACGGGGTCAAGCTAGGGGTAGCCAGGTGCGAGGGGGGTGGATGTGGGAGGAATGTCCAAATCGAGCGTGCGTCTGACAGAGGGTGCGATCCACACGGTATTGGTGCGGATGACGGTCCCTGTTGCCTTTTCGCTCTTTGCGCATTTTCTGTTCAACATCGTGGACACCATCTGGCTGGGGCGTCTTGGCACGGTTGCTTTAGCGGCCGCGGGTTCGGCGGGGTTTGTGGTGTGGATGATCCTCTCCTTTGCCCGGATCATGCCGACCGGTGTGATGGCGATGGTCGCGCAGGCGATCGGCGCAGGCCAGCCTGGGCGTGCGCGGTTGGCGACGACCCGGGCGCTGTTGCTCTCGCAGTGGGTTGCCTTGGGGACCGGGTGTCTTGTGGTTTGGCTGCTTCCTCGGATCTTTGTCTGGATGGGGACCGCGCCGGACGTAGCGGAAGCCGGCCGCGCCTATTTAGGGGTCACAGTTGCGGGGCTGCCGCTGATGTTTCTCGGCATGGCGATTGAGGGGGTGTTCCGAGCGCACGGCGACACGCACACCCCGATGTGGATCCTGTTGGCGACGCTGGCGGGCAATGCCGTACTCGATCCCTTTTTCATCTTCGGCTGGGGCCCGTTCCCGGCCTGGGGTGTTGCCGGCGCTGCTTTGGCGACAGTGCTTTGTCGGGGCGTGGGTGCGCTCGTGCTGACCGTGATGCTGGTTCGGCGGCGATGGGGTGTGTCGGTGGGAAGGTGGCTGCGCAGGCGCAAGGCTTACTCTGGCGATTCCTGGGTGATGCTGCGCGTGGGGATGCCGGGCTCGATCAGCGATGTCTTTTTCAGTTTGGTCTACATGGTGCTGGTTCGGATTGCGACGCCTTATGGGACGGCGCCGGTGGCAGCGTTGACGGTGGGGCACCGTGTGGAATCGCTCAGCTATCTGCTTTGTGTGGCGTTCGGCACCTCGGTCGGTGCCATGGTCGGCCAGAACCTAGGTGCGCGAGAGGTGCAGCGGGCGCGGCATTCGATCTGGATGGCGGTGTTGATCTGTTGGCTTTGGATGGTCCCGGCCGTGGCCCTGTTCCTCTCTCGGCCGGAGTGGATTACACGGCTCTTTTCCTCGGACCCGGTGCTGTTGGTTTACGCGGGCGGCTACTTGCGCTGGGTCGCTTCCAGTCAGTTTTTCATGGCATTGGAGGTCATTCTTGGGGCTGCCTTTGCGGGGGCGGGCCGGACCTGGCTGCCGGCTTTGGTGGTGATTCCCACCACCATGCTGCGCATTCCGATGGCGGCCTGGCTGTCGGGGATGCTTGGGGCCAACGGTGTCTGGGCCGCGATCTCGCTGTGTACGATCATCACCGGCCTGGGTTTGGTGGCGGTCTACCGCTGGTCGGGATGGGAGCGCGGGCTACTGGCCTAGAGCCAGTCCGAAAAGGCCATTGGGTCTCAACGAAAGGTCTCCGGGTCCGGATGGGGAGGTCTCCCGCAGAGATCACAGAGGCCGCAGAGGATTAGTTGGAATGGGGGAATGCAGACACGTTGGAGCTGTTTTCTGCAACTGTCTTGGTCTGCAGAAACGGGTTTCCCCAAAATGCATGGATCATGGCATTGATCCGACCCATCCCCATGGCCAAGTCGAAAACGCCACCGCGTCCTCTGCGGGAGGCTCTCCGGATCCAGATGGGAAGGTCAGGTTGGGAACGCGCCTACCTTTTTCGGACGGGCTCGACCTAGGCTTCCATATCCAGGTCTCTTTTTTTTCTGAACAAGGCGGGTTTACTTCTCATTCCCGAATCGGGTAGAAGGTACCTACTTTTTCGTGTTCGGACCCTAATGAGGAGAGAACCGTGCAATACCTGAATACGGTCGATTGGGTTGTCATTGTAGTCTATTTCAGCTTCTTGGTTGGGCTGGGGTTCTTCTTGCAGAAGCTGGCTTCGGCGAGTCTGGAGGACTACTTCGTGGGTGGGCGCCGTCTCCCCTGGTGGGCGTTGGGTGTCAGTGGCATGGCCTCCTTTCTGGATCTCACCGGAACGATGCTCATCGTTTCCTTCATCTTCATGCTCGGCATCCGCGGTCTTTTCATCGAGTTCCGTGGCGGTGCGGTCTTGGTCTTACCCTTCATGCTGTTGTGGGCGGGGAAGTGGCACCGACGATCGCAATGTCTGACGAACGCGGAATGGAACCTGTTCCGCTTCGGCGATGGATTCGGGGGGCGGTTTGCCCAGTTTGCCGCGGTCTTGGCCGGGGTGATCAGCTGCATCGGCATGCTCGCCTATCTCATCAAGGGAATCGGGCTGTTCCTGGCGACGTTTCTGCCTTTTTCACCCTTTGTTTGTGCGCTGTTGATGGTCTCGGTGGCGACCTTGTACACGATGGTTTCCGGCTTTTACGGGGTTGTCTTCACGGACATGGTCCAATCGGCGATCATCCTGATTGCTGTGGTGGGTGTCTCGGTGATGGCGATGACCAAGATCGGCGGGGACCCGGCCGGTTTCGGGGAGCTCGCCCGTTCGGTGAGCGGGAACAAGGATTGGATGACGACGATGCCCGGCTGGGTCACGACGATGCCGGACAACAAAAACTATCAGCCGTACCAGCATCTCCTCCTGTTTGCCTCGTTCTATTTCCTGAAGAATGTGGTGGCGGGCATGGGCGCGGGCGGGGATCCCAAATACTTTGGCGCCCGATCGGATCGTGAGTGCGGTCTGCTCACCTTTCTTTGGACCTGGCTGATGGCGGTCCGCTGGCCGATGATCATGGCCTTCGCGGTATTGGGGATTTACTTGGTGCGTGATCTCTTTCCGGACCAGGGTGCGATTGCGCAGGCGGCGGACCTGATTCGGACGCACTTTGGTGGGATTGACGAGAAGGCGTGGGGCGGCACGGTCTCCACCATCGTCAACAATCCAGGCGCTCAATCCCCGGATCTGATCGCCGGTCTGAAAGAGATCCTTGGCGCGGATCACTGGGGCGACAAGCTCAAGCTGGTCAGCTTCCACGGAACCATCAATCCGGAGCTGATCCTTCCGTCGGTCATGCTGTTTGACGTCGTGCCCGGTTTCCGGGGGTTGATTCTCATCGCCATGATTGCGGCCTCGATGTCGACCTTTGACTCGACGGTCAACATGACGACCGGGCTGATCACGCGCGATGTCTATCAGAAATATCTGCGACCTAAGGCGAGCACCAAGGAGTTGGTGGGTGCCAGTTGGATCTTTGTTCTGTTGCTGGTGATTCTCTCCTTTGTGTTGGGGCATTCGGTGCGGACCATCAACGACATCTGGGGCTGGATCATCATGGGCCTGGGCGGTGGGCTGATGATTCCAGGAATGCTGAAGTTCTATTGGTGGCGGTTCAACGGCGGCGGATTCGCGGTGGGCACAATCGTCGGCATCACGGCGGCGGTTGTGCAGCGTGCGTGTTGGCCGGATCTGAGTGAGATCTATCAGTTCCTGATCCTTGGTTCCACGGGGTTTGCCGGAACCGTCCTGGGCACATATCTGACCCGACCGACCGATCCCGCGGTGTTGGAGAACTTCTTCGTCAAGACGCGTCCGTTCGGCGTTTGGAAAAAGCTGCATCACCTGCTGCCTGAACCGCAGTTGCAGCGCATGAAGGAGGAGCATAAGTACGACCTGTTGGCACTGCCCTTCAATCTGCTCTGGCAGGTCACGCTCTTCATTCTGCCGATGCAGTTCATCATTCAGGCGTGGAGCTCGATGATCCCGACAGCGATTCTCTTCCTGATCGGCCTTGGGGGCATGTATTGGTTCTGGTATCGCAAGTTGCCGGCGGCGGACGCCGGGTGAGACGTTCCATGGAGTACCTGATCTTACCCGGGGCGATCGCCCTGCGCGAGTGGGAGAACCGCGCCCTTGCCGAACGGGGCGCGGTCAGCCTGGATGGCGCCTTCCTACTGGACCGTGTGCGCGCCGAGCTGGTGGAGGGCGCGCGGGGGCATGGGCTGCTGAACGGGCGCTCGCTGTCTGAGCTCGAGCGTTTCGCCATGATCCACGCGGTACTGCGGGGCGCTCCGGGGGAGCGGCTTCGTGAGGCCATGGGGTTTGCTGGGGCGTTGCACGCGATGGAGGCGTTTGCGCGGACGCTGTCTGCGGTTGCGGTTTCGCCGAGAGAGTTGGCGGACCTGTTTGAGCCCGAGTCGGTCGGGGAGGTGCCTGGTTTCTTGTGGGCTGGATTCGCGGCGTACCGGCATGAGCTAGCCCGGCTGGGGTGTGTGGATCGTCTGGATGAGAACCGGGTGGTATTGGAGTTGATCTCACGCCGGGACCTCCCCTTGCCGGGGGTGTTGGGCGCGGTCGAGCGGGGATTACGGGAGGGGCACCTGATTGTCTTCAAGTCGGTGCGCTGGCTGGATCCGTTTCGGCACCGCCTGATTCTTGCACTGCTCGAGCGGTGGGATGGGCGCGGGGTTCGCATCGAGTCGATCTTGCCGGACGAGCTGATGGATCGGTGGCAGGGCGAGGTCCTGGCCTCGGAGATCCGCGGGATCTGCCAGGGTGCGCGCGATGCCCGTGGGTATGCGGCCGCCTGGTATGGGCTGCTGGACGCGTGGGCGGTGCTCGATCCTGTGATCGCCTTGCAGCAGCGCGATGCGGGAGCACCGATCGAGTTTTCGACCTCGGTCGGGGTTTACGGCGAGGTCGAGGACCTGGCCCGCAGGGTTGTCTTTGCCATTGAGCATGAGGGGATTGCGCCTGAGCGGATCGGTCTCGTGTTTCGCGATCTCGGCGATCGGTCGGAGGCGCTGGTTGATGTCTTTCACCGGTTTGGGATTCCGATCTCTTTCCGCCGAGGGGTGCCGATGAGTGCCGCTCCGTGTGTGCAGGTGCTCCTCGGAATGCTGCGCTTGCCCGCGGGCGGATTCCGGCGGCGGCCTGTTGAGCAGGCGGTCAACAGTCCTTGGTTGCAACTGATGCCGGAGGGTGCGGGTGATGTCAGCGCGCTCCTCGGTGCGCTTCGCCGCTCCGGGGTTCGCGCTCTGGCCCAGGACGGGGATTGGCGGCACCTGCCGGAGGTACGTTCCTCTCGATTATTGGATTGGCTGAAGGCCTTGAAGGCATTGGAAGGGAATGGTCGTTCACGCTCGATTGCCGAGTGGGCGGAGTCGGTCCAGGAATTGATCGTCGATTGGATGCCTGTGCAGGAACGGATTCTGCCGCGATTGGGTGCGCAAGCCGGGCGAGTGCCGGTCATCCAGAACCTACAATTGAATGCCCTGGCCTTTCGTCGTCTGCGTCTGCTCCTTGGGGAACTGATGGAGCTGCCGCCTTCCGGCGTGCCGATGGATCTCGAGGAGTTCTGTTCCTTCCTGGGGGAATGGTCCAGTCGGGAGACGGTGCCGCTCTACACGGACGAGGCGGGGGTCCGCGTTCTGAATCCGTTTGACGCCTGTGGTTTGGAGCTGGATTTGGTCCTGATCGGCGGATTGAACGCGGGCGTCTTCCCGGGGGATGGCGGGCGGGACTCGGTCTGGACGGATCCGATGATCACGGCGGTGGAGGGCCGCTTGCGCGCGTTGGGCGTGGACGCGGGGCTGGCGTGGCCGACGGACGCGCATCGCGCGCAGCAGGAGCGCCTGTTGTTCTTCGGCGCTGCGCTCTCCTCGACGGGTGGGTTGGTGTTGTCGTGTCAATCCCACGGTGAGGACGGGCAGGTGGAGGTCCCGTCGATCTTTTTCGAGGTACCCTGGTACCTGGCCGGTTGGCCGTCGCTCCCACGGCTGACGGACTCGGCACTGAGCCGGTATGAGCGGTGGCGCTTGGAGCGTGTGCCGGCGCTGGTCCGGGCATGGGCTCGGGCGTGCCAATGCGAGCGTGCGCATCATCGCAGGCCGTTTGCGGGCGATTCAGGACCTGCGACCCGGCCGGAGGGGGTCTGTTTGGCGATCGACGAATGGCGCCAGGCGCGAGTATTGGGTGCCGTGAAATCGGAGCGTGACTTGGCGGAATCGGGGCTGGAGGAGGGGGTTGTCCGCCTCATCAGGGTGGAGCGCGAGCGCGACGCGTTCATGACGGACGCGGCTGCCATGCAGGAGGGAGCGCCTTCGCCCTACTGCGGCGGGTTTCAGGAGCCTGAGGACCGTACACTCCAGAGGCATTGGTTGATGCATCGGTTGTGGAGTCCGAGTGCATTGGGTTCACTGTTGAACTGCCGGTATCAGTTTCTCTGCAGGTACGGCCTTGGATTGACGGAGGTACGCGGGAACGAGGATCTTCCTGATCCTCGGGACCGCGGACAGGTATGGCATCGAGTGATGGCCGCGTTCTTTCTGGTCAAGCGTGGCATGATCCCCGATTGGGCGTCGCCGGGGACTCGATTCCACGACGATTGGAAGCGGCTGGCGTCGGAGCTGGGTCGTACGAATTCGCTGGAGCGCGAGGGTGATTGCTGGGTTTTGCGTGAGGGTATCGCGACGGGGCGTCCGATCACGGTGTTGCAGGAATCGCGTGCCGGACTGGAGTCTCAATGCCGGCGGGTATTCGAGTTGGTCTGTCGGGAGATGGAGACGGGCGGTGCGTTTCTGGGTGATCCGCACTATTGGGAGTTGGAGCGCGAACGCGGTTGGGCTGGATTGGTGCGTATGTTGGAGGACGTAGGCGAGCGCGATGGGCGTTTGATCTGCCCTGCCGACCTGGAATGGGAGTTTGGGAAAGCGGGTGGTGATGCGGCGCCGGTACAGGTCTGGGATCTTGCGGGTGAACGTTCCATTCGCGTGGCGGGGGTGGTGGATCGGGCCGATGTCTGGATTGATGGAACGGGCGAGTTGTCTCGGGTGGAGGTCTGGGACTACAAGGGGCGGTCGAAGGAGACGGCGAAGAGCCGTGACATCGTGGACAAGGTGGAGGTCCAGATGCCGGTCTATTGGATGGCGGCGTCGGCTCGATGGGGCATGCCATGGGTCCGGAAGGCAGGGTATTTGATCTACGATCCGGCGGTGGCAAACATGGCGGTTACGATCCTGGAGGCGGGTCCTACCGGTATGTGCGACTGGAGTGGGAAATCGGTTTTGCCTGAAATGGAGGGGATGGGTCCACTGGATATGTTCCGGTCGCGGGTGTGGGCTGCGTTGGAGCTTGTCTTTGCGGGTGATTACTCGCTTTCGCCGAAGGACTGCAGCTTCTGTGAGTTCGCGCATGTCTGCCGGGTGGAGCAAAGATCTCTGGAATCGAACGGGGGCGAGTCGTGAGTGCGGCCCTGGGAAATCAACTCTATCGCGCCTCAGCTGGAACGGGGAAGACGCATCAGCTGGTGCAGACGTACGTTCAGCTTGTCTCGGGTGGCTGCGGTCCAGCGGGCGAATCGGAGCGGATCGCGCCACGGGAGATTCTACTGGCGACTTTCACCCGCAACGCGGCCGCGGAGTTGCGGGAGCGCGTTCGGCGGGAGCTGGACGATCGGGTTTTCGGCGTGCTGTTGGACCGGATGCATCGGCAGCTGAGGGGGGACGCGGACGAGGGTGGCATGGATCCCGGGGATGGGGACGAGTTGCGTGCGGGATTCGAGGCGCGTGAGGGGGTGGAGGGCGCGGCGATTTGCACGCTGGACAGTTTCTGCCGTCGCCTGGTTCAGGAGCGCGCCTTGGAGTTGGGGGTGAACCCGCGGATGGACCTGATGGACGCGGCTGAGGAGGACGAGCTGCTGCGGGGGGTGATCCAGCGGGAGCTGCAATCCGCGCTGGACGGGGATGATGCGACGGCGTTGAGGGCTGCGCTGCTCGGGCGGCGCGTCGATTTCTCGGCGGCCGGTGGCGGCTTCGGCGGCGGCTCGGACCTGATGAATTGCCTGATGGGAGCGGTCCGCAAGGCGGGCGCGCTCGGACTGATCGGGGCGGATATCCTGGCTGCGCTGCCGGCGCAGCCTGTGGATGGCCAGGGTGCGGAGGCGATCGACGATGCGTTGGATGGGTTGGAGGCCTGTTTCTCCGATCCGCAGGTGCTGACCCAAAAGGGCATCCTACACAACCATGTACAAGGACGGCATGAGAAGCTGATGGAATTGCGCCGCCAGATGGCGCGCGATGGTGGTGTGCCGGAGCTGGAGCTATTGATCGGGTTGAGAGGGTTAGCGGATCGACCCATCAAGAAATTGCAGGCGACACCGTTCTACGAGATTCTCGATCGCGCTATGAATGTGCTGGCCCAGCGACTGTTGTGGCCGCGGGGGCGTGCCTTATTGGGGCTTCTGGCGCGTGTAGTCGATGAATTTGAGCGGCTGCAGCGGGAGACGGGACGTTACAGTTTCGGGCTGGTCCAGAAGTTGGCGGTGGATGCGTTGGAGCGGCCGGGAGTCGAGGGCTGGAAGCGCTTTCGCTATGTGATCGTCGACGAGGCACAGGACCTGTCGCGGATGCAGGCTCGGCTGTTGTTGGGGCTTTGGATGCCGGGACGGAATCATCTGATCCTGTGTGGCGACGAGAAGCAATCGATTTACGGCTGGCGTGACGCGGAGCCCGGAGTGTTCGGCGCCTTGGGGCGGATGGCGGTAAGCGACGCCGGTGAAGAGCGATCGCTGCAATGCAGTTATCGATCGAACGGACCGATGGTGGATTTCATCAACGCCTATTTTTCATCGGTCGGGTTTCGTCTCTCGGCGGGCGACCTCGTGGGTTTGGACTACGGCACTGCGGGTGGCCCGCACTGGTTACTCCCCGGCCGCGCCCGCATCGGCGACGGGCCGGTGGTTGAGTTTTGGGACAATGCTCCGGAGGCGGGGGCGGAGGCGGAGAAACTGAAGAGTCCTGCCCGGCGCAGCCTGGAGGTGAGGGCATTGGTCCGTCGGATTGAGCTCTTGGTGGCGGGGCGTGCGGGCTGGGTGCCGGAGGGCGGCTGGGACGAGGAGCGTGGCGACTTCGCACCGATGCAGGGGCGGGGCTATCGGTACAGGGATATCTGCATTCTCCTGCGGCGAACCACCTATCAGGGGATGTTGGAGGAGGGGTTGCGGCTTGCGGGTATCCCATTTCGGGTATCGCATGGGCGCGGGTTTTTCACGCGCCAGGAGGTGCGCGACCTCTGGCATTGGAGCAGGGTCCTGGTGGACGACCACGACGAGGTTGCGCTGGCTGGGGTACTGCGTTCACCTCTGTTTGGGGTATCGGATCAGGCGTTGCAGCAATTGTGCAGGACCTCCGGTTTATACGAGGGGTGGGCGGACGACGAGGAGCGGGCGGGCGGGCTGCCTGTATCGACGCGCTTGGCGTTACGCGGCAGTTTAGCGGCGCTCTTCAGGGCGCCGCATTTGGAGCGTGAGGCGTTGGATCGGGTGGTGGATCTTCAGCAGCGGGCGGTTCTGTTCACTGCGCACGCCTGCATTCGGGCCTATCGCGAACTGGTCGATGTCCTACCCCCGGCGGGGATGTTGGAGCAGATCATCCGGGAGCGCGCCTTTGATGCGGTGTTGACCGGGACCTTCAACGGTGAGCAGCGGTTGGCGAATCTCAAGAAGCTCTTGAGTTGGAGCCGGCAATGGTCGCGTCAGCGGGGGGGGAGCCTGGCGCGGTTTGCCGATGAACTGGGCGATCGCATTGAGCGGTCGGAGCAGGAACCGGACGCACCGTTGCTCGATCCCGAGCATGACGCGGTTTCGATCATGACCGTTCACGGGTCCAAGGGCATGACGTCGCGGGTGGTCCTCCTGGTGGACATCGAGAGCTCTTCGAAGGGCGGGCGCAATCCTTGGATCTGGGTCGGATCTCGAGAGCTGGAGGATTCTGCGCTCCGTGCACCGATCCCGGCAAGGATCGGTCTGGCGGCCAAGCTGGAGTGGTCGGGAAGCCCTGTGCCCTGGCTGGAGTATGACGCATTGGCGGCGCAGGAGCAGCGAAGAGACCTGCTTGAACAGAGGAACCTGCTGTATGTCGCGATGACGCGTGCGCGCGATCTGATGGTCGTTTTTTCCGCTGCGGCAACCCAGGTGAAGGGTAACAAGAGTGACGGGACGACCTCCTGGGACGGTATTTGGCGGGACTATTTCGATGTGTGTACGGACCGGGCGACGCATGTCCGTCGGGGGCGCATGCAGGAACTATTGGCTGAGTCCGCACCACTCATGGATTCGCGTGAGCCGGGTGTCGGCGGTGCGGGTATCGGACCGGACGGCGGGTGGGAGCGTGCCGGGCAGGCATTTGTGTCTCGGCCCAGGGTGGCGACGACACCGACCGAGCTCAACCTGTTGATGTCGGAGGGCGGGGTGGGTGCCTTTATCGGCCGATGGTGGCTTGGGCTGCCCGGGCTGGTGAAGGGGGAGCTTTCTGGGGAGCAGACCGGCTGTCTGATTGAGGATGCGTGGGAGCGGTCCGACCCCTGGGGACCGGCGATCGGGGTATTGGCGCATTCGACGCTCCAGCGTGTTCGCTTCTCCGCTTCCGTGGACGGGATGCGCGCGGAGTTGACGACCCATTCGAGACGGCTGGCGGAGAATCCGGCGGAGCACGAGCGAGTGACCGGTTTTTGGGAGAACGATCGGTTTTTGGAGTGGCTGAGCGAGAACCCGGGGCGGAGTGTGGATTCGATGCGGGAGTGGGAGTTCGCCTGTCGACTGCGACTGCCGGAGGCGGTGATCGACTTGCGCGGGGCGGTCGATTGCATGTATCGGATGCGGCCCGATGGGGCATGGCGTTTGGTCGACTACAAATTCCTGCGAAGGGTCAGTCCTGAAGCGCGGGTACGCTACCGTGATCAGGTCCTTTTGTACGCCTATGCCGCGCGTGCGCAGGGGCTCGAGCTCGAGACAGAGGCGACCTTGGTACTGGTGGGGGCGGATGGCTCTTTTTGCCCTGAATCGGTATCGTTGACGGAGGCGGACCTGGGGATCTGGCTGCAGCGGGTGGGTGACGCCGCCGGTGCGTTGGCGCATTTGCGGCGCGGGGAACTGCCGCCAGGGGTGGCGCTGGACCGTTGAGGAGAGGTGGATTGGGAGGGCTGCGCACGATGAGAACGCTGGGTTGGGTGATCACTGGTTTATGGACGGGGTTGTTCCTCATGGCCGGCACCCTGAACGGGGTGGTATTGCAGGTGGATCGGAACACGGACCTTGATCCGACGGTGATCTACGAGGGGATTGAGATACTCGCGGACGACATCGAGATCAACGGCAAAGAACTGGTGGTACAGTTTGTAGGTGTCTTCAA
>CALLYA010000446.1 GCA_937875495.1 uncultured Verrucomicrobiota bacterium | reverse complement strand
GGACGACGCACTTCAGCGAGAGCGACGCGGCGAGTCTGAAGATCGGCACGGTGGTGCTCTACAAGCTGGAGGGCGGCAGCGGACCGGACCTGCCTGGGAGCCAGACATTTGTCTTGCCGGGGTATCGCAACCACACGGTCACGGCGGGGCAGACCCTGCAGCAGATCGCCCAGATCTTTTTAGGCGATTCGACGCGGTGGCGCGACCTGCTGAAGACCAATGACACGCCGTTCTCGGATGCGGAGGCGCAGGCGCTCGCGGCCGGAACGATCGTGCGGTATCCGATCGAATCGAGTGTCGGCAAGCGGTATATGGAGCACGAGCTGGGTGCGGGCGAGACCCTTTGGGATCTCGCG
This sequence comes from uncultured Verrucomicrobiota bacterium, assembly GCA_937875495.1. Taxonomy (GTDB): domain Bacteria; phylum Verrucomicrobiota; class CALLYA01; order CALLYA01; family CALLYA01; genus CALLYA01. Next base: position 2,449 of record CALLYA010000446.1, on the reverse strand, counting down.
GTACGCTTCCTGGGTGAGGGCGCGCGTTGGCAGGAGTTTCGGCTCGAGGACTTTTCGGTGATCACGGCGGCTGTGTTGGACGAGCTTGGACCGGGAGAGGTCGTCTTGATCCCGTTGGACAAGAACCCGTTGGACTACGATGTCGCGGTCTTGTGGTCAGGCGAGTCGGTCTCGGACGCCGCGGATCGGCTGTTGGGTGATTCCAAGCGTTGGACCGAGCTGCGTGACGTGGAATTCGGTCTGTTGAATTACTACGATGTCGCGAAGTTACCGGTCGGCATGGTGCTGGTCTTCCCGCTGGACATCAATCGCGATGAATTCCTGCCGCACGTGGTCGAACCCGGCGAGAGCCTGTTTGAGATCGCCGAGGCGTACATCGGCGACGGCAGCCGTTGGCAGGAGATTCGGCGGTCGGACTTCACGTATGTGACGAATGCGTACGCCGCGTCGATGCAGGCGGGCGACCTGGTCTATATCTCACTGGGCGCGGACAAGGATACGTTTCGCCGGTATGAGTTACAGGCGGGCGAGACCCTGGCGGACGTGGCGGCGGTGCTCTTAGGCGACGCCGATCGCTGGACCGAGTTCAGGGACGAGAACTACCGGCTTTTCGACGCGACCACGGCGCAGGATGTGCAGCCGGGCGATCTGATTCGGTATCTGATTCAGATCGACAAGACCAAGTACGGCGAGCATCGGCTGTGGTCGGGGGAGTCGCTCTGGGAGGCAGCGAAGCGCTTACTCGGTGATGGGGCACGCTGGACGCTCTTCCGCGACGCGGATTTCCTGCCGTTCACGGAGCAACAGGCTGAGACGGTCACGCCCGGGACCCTGGTCTACTATCCGTTGAGCGTTGCGGAAACGGGGGAGGCCTCCGGCTGGGGGCAGTATTCCCTGCAGTCGGGGGACACCCTGATTGGCATCGCGGAGCGATTTCTGGGCGACGGCGACCGTTGGCACGAGTTGTTGAAGGATGACCGAACGCCGTTCACCGAGGCGGACATTGCCAAGCTCCAGCCGGGCATGACGATCTGGTATCCGATCGAGGAGGGCTCGGGAGAAGAGGGCGAGGGCGGGGAGGAAGACCCGAACACACCGGGGCAGTGGGCGCCTGGGGTGACCTATGAGCCGCACGAGTTGCAGCAGGGCGAGTATCTCTGGGGGCTTGCGGAGGAGCTCTTGGGCGACGGCGGGTTGTGGACCGAGTTTCGCCTGGAGGATGGATCGCGGCTGGAGTGGAAGGACCACGGCAGCCTTCCGGTCGGGACGATCTTGATGATCCCGACGGGAACCCCTTCGGACGTGAATTTCCCGGACGACTACGAGCTTCACACGGTGGGCGCGGGTGAGACCCTGCAATCGATTGCGGAGGCCCAGCTGGGCGACGGCGCCTTGTGGTCGTATCTCCTGAAGGAGAACGGCAGTGGGTTCACCGAGGAGGAGGCGGGTGCGCTCGCGGTCGGAACGAAGGTCTATGTGCCGCTCGATGCTCCGACCGTGACGGACGACCCCTGGGCGCAGGAGCCAAGGCCAGGGTTGAAGACGTATGTCATGGGGACCCAGACCCTGTGGTCGGCCGCGCAGGAGGTCTTCGGCGATTCCAATCTCTGGCGGGAGTTCCTGCGTCCGGACGGCACGCCGATCAAGGACTCCGACCTGGTGAAGATCAAGGACGGCACGATCCTGTACTATGATCCGGTCCGCACTTTTTTGAAGGGGATGACGGCGCACACGCTCCAAGAGGGCGAGTCGCTTTGGGATGTTGCGGAGCTGAGGTTGGGCGACGGAGCACGCTGGACGCAATTGAAGAATGCCGAGGGTGGAGCGGTCACCGAGGCATATGCGCTGACTGCGCAGCCGGGGGATATTGTGTATTACCCGGACACCGCCGGCAGTGGCACACTTTCCGGGACTTACACGCTCAAGGAGGGGCAGAAGTTCTGGCAAGCGGCGGAGGAGATCTTCGGCAACTGGAATCAGTGGACTGAATTCCGCCGCGCCGACGGCACGGGTTATACGCAGACCGAACTCCATTTCCTGGAGCCGGGGACGGTGCTGTACTATGAGCCGTAGGGGTCCGGACTGCGGGAAGTTGGTAGCCAGACCGTCTCGGTCTGGTTGTAACGGGGTATGCGTGGCCAGAGGTCCGCTTGGGCTGTGGCGCTGGCGGCGGGGGTGTGGGCAGCATGGCGATTGGGCGATTCGGCGGTTGAGGGGGTGAGAACGTTTTGGGCATGCACATTGCCTGCTGAATGGCGCTTTCCATCGATACCGATTCCGATACCGATACCGACCCCGATTTCGATTTCGATTTCGATTTCGATTTCGGCTGGCATCTGCGGTGCCCTATCTACAGGTCGTCCGAAAAGGTCTCCGGATTCGGATGGGGAGGACTCCCGCAGAGATCGCAGAGGGCGCAGAGGTGTATAGGGAGGGCGGAAAAGGGCCT
>CALLYA010000445.1 GCA_937875495.1 uncultured Verrucomicrobiota bacterium | reverse complement strand
TGATCCGAAACCATTGGCTGGAGGGGAGGCCTGAGGGGGGCGCGCCTTTCCGGACGATCACTTGGCTACGGGATCGACTCGACATGCTCTGCCGCTGAAAAGAGGTCCTCGTCCAGGATCCTCATGATGTTCTCGGCACTGACCATTTCGGGCATTCGCCGCAGCACCGCTCGGGCACCCCTGCGACCCTTGACATAGCTTGTGATCTGTTGGCGGAAATAGGAGCAGGCATTGGCCTCGGGCTGCGGAAACCCACGGCGTGCGAACATCCGAATGGTTTGACGCAGGTGCTGTTCGATGACGGCCCGCCGCTCATCTGGTTGGGGGGAGTGAATGGGCTCTCCGTGCATGTGCTGGAGAATCTGCTGAAAGATCCAGGGGTTACCCAGGGCGCCACGTCCGAGCATCACCGCGTCGACGGCGGTCCGATCAAACATCTGCAGGGCGTCTTCGGGGGTCATGATCCCGCCGTTGCCGAGGACCGGGATCCCGAGTGTGCCCTTGATCTCAGCGAGCAGATCGAGCATCGGTTCTCCATCGTGTTTGCGGGATCGGGGCCGGGCATGGATGGCGACCGCTTTACCGCCGCCATTTTCGATTGCCTGACAGACCTCAAGCGCGTTGATTTCCTCGTCGCTCCAGCCGGCACGGGTCTTGGCTGTGACAGGGAGGGCCACGGCATCGGCCACGGCTCGAACCATCTTCTCGACGAGGCTGGGGTTGCGCATGAGGGCCGCGCCGGCCCCGCGCGACACGACCTTAGGGACTGGGCACCCCATATTGAGATCGATCATTTGGTAGCAACCGGCGGCCTCGAGCATGCGTGCGGCCTCCGCGAGGGTCTCGGGGTTGTGGCCGAAGATCTGGACCCCCAGAGGTTGTTCCTCCGGGGTAGTCTCGATCATCTCCCAAGTCTTCTTCCCGTTCCGGATCAAACCTTCGGCGCTGATCAGTTCGGTATAGACGATTCCGCAACCGAACTGTTTGCAGAGGGTCCGGTAGACCAGATCGGTATGACCTGCCATTGGTGCGAGCGCCAGCGGCGGCGAGATGCGCACATTCCCGATGCAGAACCCGTCCGGTCGTGGAGGGACGGTCTGTGGCTGGTTGGGATGGTCCATGGGTTCTAAGCGTTCGTCAGTGCGTCGTCGTCGAGGTTTACGTGGTGGTGCGATGCAGGTGGCGGCAGGTTTCAAGCTGTGCCAGGGAATTGGGGGGCGTCCGGCCAAATGGCGCGCAGGTCCGGGACTCGCACCTCGCGTTCCGGGAAGAGCGTGCGCAGCCACGGAACGATCAGTTCGATGGGGAGACCGATCACGTTGAAGATGGAACCCTCTACGTGATCGACAAGCATCCCGCCATGCTCCTGAATCCCGTAGGCGCCGGCCTTATCGAGCGGGTTCACCAGTTGAAAGTATGCTTGTATCGTCTCGGTGTTGAGTGGCTTGAAGTAAACGGTGCTTCGACTGGTCAGGACCTGCGGCGGCCGACCTGCTGTGCCGAACGCGACGGCGGTGACCACATCGTGCGACCGTCCGCCCAGGGCCTGAAGGATGGTGAAGGCCTCTGCGAGGTCCGTGGGCTTTCCGCCGGTCTTACCGTCCAGATCGAGGACCGTATCGGCGGCAAGGAGGGGAGTGCCGGGAGGGGAGGATCCGGCACCGACCCGCCATTTCAGTTCTGCATTGTGGCGTGCGTTCGCTTCGGGGGTCGGCAGGTGTGTGATCTCAGAGGCGCTGGCGGCGGACCTGTGTGTCCACGGGACGTTGCACTGGGAGACCATCCGCATTCTGCGAGGGGATTCCGACAGAAGTATTACGCCTGATGGCTTCACGTTCCTCCTTGGAGAGCGGGTTTGAGTTTTCAGGCCGCTTCTTGGGAAAAATGATCGAGGTCTGAGCCAGTACGATGTTGAACTGCCCCTGATTGCGGACATCCCGAATGATCAGATCGTTGACCATGAATGGCGGGACGATCTTCCGGGATTCGGCCTTCTCTCCGTAGAACTCTGAGGGAAAATCGAGCGCGACTCTGACCACGTCCCATCCCTGCCAATCGACCTTGCCGAGGTTGTAGGAGAATCCCGCGCCCTCTGCATCCTCGCCATTGGCGATCAGCTCCACGCCGGAGCCATCACCGTTGATGTTGAGTTCGAGGACCCCGGCTTCCAATACGCGTCTGGCCGGCCATTCCAGGATGGCGGTGAAGGGTTCAATCGTCTCGCGCGGGGTGGGGCCTTGGTCATAGCTGAGGACTAAGTAGTCCATTTGGGTACTGGGAACGCGTTCAGCGGTCAGCTTGGCCGGTCGCTCCGGCAGCAGGGAGTAAAATCGATACAATCTCGCAGTGTCGAAGGTCCGCGGAATCAACCAAGTGCGGAAAAAGGCCTGCCCCTCGATGGCTCCCTGGTTTTTTGCGGAGTCCTTGGAGGTCGAAGCACAGCCTGCAAGGAGTGCGATGGAAAGTGCCGCAAGTGCAGCGAGGCGGGGGATTTGGTGCGGGAGGAGGCTGTAGGAGAGGGGTATTCGTTTCATGATCGTGCCGGTCAGGGCTGGCCCAGGGTTGAAGATGCTGTCGAGGATGTGGTGTGGAACTTCCATCATCTTACAGATGGAACCATTGATTCTCAAACCCTGCAATAGGGGGAGGCGGGCCTGCGGCAAGAGGTCGGCGGTCCGCTGTGGCTGGGGCTAGAGCCTGTGGGGGTGCGAGCAATCGAGCGGTTGGGCGCAAGCGGGGTTACGGACGTTTTGCACCAGAACGTTCCACGCCGAACCACGCTCTCCCTCGATTCCGTCGATTCC
>CALLYA010000444.1 GCA_937875495.1 uncultured Verrucomicrobiota bacterium | reverse complement strand
TCGCGCAGAGGCGCTGAGGCGCAGAGGGGGGATAGAGAGTGCGGGAAATACCGGATCGTCGGAACTGTTTTCAGCAACTGCCTTGGCAAGCAAGAAACGGATCCCCCTCAATCCCCAGAATAGGTATGCGTCAGGACATCGACCCTACCCACCCAAACAACCAGGTCGAAAACGCCACCGCGACCTCTGCGGGAGGCTCTCCGGCTCCCATCCCGTTCATTCCTTCACAGCCCAACCCAGAGCCGGATCACCGCTGGGTGCGAGGATCCCAGATGAGCTCGCCGTTGTCACCCCACGCGTCGACGAGTCGGCCGGTAAAGGTCTCGACATGCCAGTCGGCAAACAGGAAGTTCGCCCTTCCACCGTGGCGGCTCTTGGTGACGTCCTCCCACTTCCCCTTCATCTTGATGGCGCCAGTCCCGGTCTTCGCGTCGAATACGACCACGGTCCGCACCGGTGCTTTCAACTCGGACATCGGCTGGTACTGTTCACCCTCACGTTCAAGCTGGGAATTGAAGCGATAGCTTTCGAAATAACCGGGATGGTTCGGATTCACAGCGGGACAGGCAAGAACATCTCTGTTTTCACCGGTATACTTCAAAATCGCTTCCTGCCAGGAGACCTGCCCGTAATTGTCGTCCTCGTGCGGCAGCAGATCGCGGTTGTCGCCGGTGTACATCTCGAGTGCCACACCGACCTGGCGCAGATTGTTGACGCAGGAGATCGCGCGCGCCTTGGTCCTGGCTCGGGAAAGCGCAGGCAAAAGCATCCCCGCAAGGATCGCGATGATCGCGATCACCACCAGCAGTTCGATTAAAGTGAACCCTGCATTCAAGGGACGATGGACGCGGCTTGAACCGCCCGACTTTCGATCTCGGGGAGATCCGGCTGACCTTCGGTTGTACATGAATCTTCCTCTGGCTTCGCTTCTCTTCTCTCTCAGAGATTCCGAGTGCTTCTTCTTGAAACGTAATCAGTCGTATAATCTTACACCTGCCATACTTTTGCCGTGGAATCCAGCTGACCGACTCTGATATCGGTGGGGTCTCTCTAGAGGTCGTCCGAAAAGAAAGCCGCTTTCCCATCCGGATCCAGAGAGCCTCCCGCAGAGGACGCAGTGGCGTTTTCGACCAGCCTATGGGGTGGGTTGGGGCAGTGCTCTAACCCCCTCCCTTGGGAATTTTGATTAGATATACCGTTTCAGCGGACCAAGGCAGTTGCAGGGATCACAGCACCCCCCAAGGTAACTTCTCCTTCCGGACCTTCGTGTCTTCGTGTCTTTCCTGTTTACCTTTCACCTTCCCTCCCCCCTTCCTGTCTCCCCCATCCGGAGAGCCTCCCCAGAGGGCGCTGTGGCGTTTTCGACCTGTCTTTGGGGATGGGTAGTTTCCATGCTCTGCACCCAACATTTTTGGGGAATTCTTTCATACCGTTTCAACAGGCCAAGGCAGTGGCCGATCACTGCTCCGATGTAGCTGCCTCCCACCCTCCCAATACCCTTCTGCGGGAGTTCTCCCCATCCGGAGCCGGAGACCTTTCGTTGAGCCCCAATGGCCTTTTCGGACGGGCTCCCGCTCAGGGCAGCAGGATGACATGGAATCGGAAAAAGCGTTGGTTTCGGCCCTTGAGGTCCATGGGGAACTCGTCGCGCCAGGTCAGGGTCTCGGTCCCGTCGCCATTGAGCACCGGTGGACCGGCCAGAGGGAGAGGCGCCTGCCCGGTCAGAAAACCAGTAGGGGTGTCCGCGGCAAAGGCAACCAGGTCACTGTCATCATGATTCACCGGCCTGCGCAGTGACAATGTGAAGTACGGTCGGCGTTGACCGCCCACCACCAGCTCCATCACCGCCAGCACGGGCTGCTGGGAATCGCTCGGATCATGCGGGTCAGTGTCCAGCGCGTACTCTACCGCGTTGACTTGATTGTCATCATCAGCGTCGGCCAACGGGTCGTCGACTCCGCCTCGCTCGATCGCCCATTGCCCATACAACTGGTGGTCATGCCCGCCGGGATTACCGTGAATCTGAGTGCTGACCCGCCAACTGTCGGAATCAGCCGGATTCGGCATCGCCCACGGTCTGCGCAACACGAGGCTGTAGCCGGCACCGTCGGCAGCGGCCGGCCACGGAGGAGAATCGCTGTAGCTGAAGGCCAGAATGGGATCATCCAGACCATAGACCACAGCCAAATGCTCCCCGCTGTTGCTCAGGCTCATCGCCTCGGGGCCGACTCCGTATTCGCCCAGCAGCGTGGCCGAAAAGCCGTAGCGCATTCGAAAGGCGGAGGCGTTGGAGACCAGAACCGCGCGCTGGCCAGGACTGAGCGCCGCTACATCACTATCCACAAACTGAAACTCAATCCCACTCACAAAGTGGAGCGGGCGTAAATCGAGGGTGGTCGTTCCGGCATTGTATAACTCCAGAAACTCAAAGTCGCCTTCTTCATAGCCTGCCGCGACTTCATCCGGCGTGACCGGTGCCGGATGATACATGATCTCCGTGATGACCAACTGGTGCCGATAGGTGTCCAGGTCCGGAGCGCCGGGAATAAATTCCACCGGCTCAGACCAATGGCTCCAACGTCCGGTCTCATCCATGTGCCGGACCCGAGCCCGATAGGTCCGCCCCGGCCTCAACTGATGGGCAGGGACGAGGACGTCCGCTTGAAAAGCGTCGCTCGGCTCCGAAGCCCAGACCGCATCCCACTCCAGGATCGGCGGGCGGCCGCCGACCAGCCCCTGGTACGGTTCCGGTTCCACCTCCGCAACGCGGTATTCCATGGCGCCGAACGTTCCAGCCCCCTGAGGATCCGAAAATGGTGAGGATCGAAACCAGAGTCCGCTGATCGGGTGACCGGGCTCGCCCGTGTACGCAAGCTTCGGGGTTTGCGGAATCTGAGGATCACTCGCGACCGAATCCATCACCTTCGCCTGTCCACCCGTCGGGACACTCCCTCCTGGCCAGTCTCCGCCAGTAAAGGCAAATTTCTTCAGGTCCTCCACATAATAGGCGAACGCTGCGAGCCCGGGACCGGTCAGGCCGTTGTAGTTCCCTGCCTCGGCAGGCGCGAGATACCAGCGTCTGCGATCGGCCATGACAAAGTCCTGGAGCGGTGCGGCCAGATGATCGATCACGGCGAATATCTGATCTTCCTGCCAGAGCAGATCGCGCAGCTCTCGCAGGGTGTTCTTGTATTCAACCTGCAGCTCCGGGTGCTCTCCACTATCCCCGCCACCGGCACCGGACCTGAAAACCGTGTTGTACACAACGTCATGCCCCTCGTTCCAGGTCGGTCCCCAAGTAGAGTCAGTGTCCCAGGGCAAGGTCCACATCCGTCCCAAAAATCCGTTCTCCGGCGTGTAGATCGGTTCGAAATACCAGGCTGCGTTTTTGTTGGCGTCAGGCCAGTAGTCGTAGTGCTTGATCGCCTCGGACAACCCGCGGTAGAGATACCAACCCTCATAATTGATATGCGCGCGCAGCCAATCCAGCGGTTGATAACCGGTCGCGTTGGCCTCGATGTTGTCGTGATCCGATCCGTCCGCGACCGCATAGGGCGCTTGATAACGCTGCTGACCCAGTCCGTCCCGCTTGGAGTTGATCAGCTTGTAGAGATTGCCCTTGGGGAGATCATGCGCCTCGAGGAAATCGGAATCGTAGTTCTCAAGCGCCCATGACAGGCCCCAGAAATCGCCACGATAGGGATCCGGCGCCTCTTCCGCGGCATCAATCACCCGGAAATGAAAGAAGAACGATTCCGGCGCAGGCACGCCGATCCGGTTGAAAAGGTTGTAATTGACCGCCTCGTTCAAGGAGTATGTAAGCGTGCCCCGGTTGCTCAAGCCCTTGCCGGTGTTCAATGCACGCCACTCCGTCGGAAATGGGTTTCCGTATTGATCCTTCGCCCGGAGATAGTGCCCCTTGTTGAACTTGAACCGCCAATTCCTTTTTCCACCGAGTTGGTACCGGCCGTTCGCACCGCGCAGCCGGAATCGGATGTTGTCATACACCACACCGTCATAGACCAGGGTTCCAGACCAATTGAAGGCGTAACGCGCCTCGTTGGACGCGGCACCAAGGAACTGCGGAATCTGATCGGCGACAGCATAGGCAACCACCTGGGTCACATCCGCGGCCCGCGCGATCAATGTATAGACCGGGAGCGTCTCCAGGATCTCCTGATTGTAATTTCCGTAGTCGGGAACTCCGTCATACACAAAATAGGCGAAATTCAGGGATGGATCGTCCGCAAACGGCGCACGCACCGTCGCACCGCGTCCGTCCTCAGCCACAATTCGATACCGAACAAGCACGCGATTCTCCTGCCCGGGAATCGTGGCGGCATAAACTCCATCGCCGGCCACACGGTCCCCATCCAGCCCAAGATCCTGCATGCTGAGACCCACCCAGTTCGTCGGTTCAGAATAGGCGGAATTTGGTGTCGGCTCCCGCTCGGGATCCTGCTGGAGTTGGTCCAATGGGATCGGGATATGCGAGGGGATATATTGCCCGGGCGCCACAACCTGGTACTCCAAGCGGACCGATCCAATACCGTCCGCGTCGCTGACGGATGCCTCGATCACCGTGGGCTCCAGAGCCCGTGGCCGGGCCGGGATCGCCGTCACCTGCTCGATCGCTGGGGAAGGATTCGAAACGAATAGACGATTGAGGGCGCCCGGGGTCGCCCCGAGCCTCAGGGGCGAAGGTTTATAGACACCTTCGAGCTCCGGAAGGACCAGCGCATCGGAACTACTGGGGCTGTCGTTCAAACCATGAATGGCGAGGAGATTGGTCCCCGGGCTGAGCAGCGGGAGCGCCCAAGAGATATCGAAATCCCTGAATTGGACCGCCTGTGCGTCCGGGTTCTGTCCTGTGGCCTCTGAATCCCATGCAGGGTTGGCCGGCGCGTTGACCGCCGCAATCTCCACCCCATTCAGGTAGGCGATAAAGCCATCATCGAATTTCATGCGGAGCCTGAGGCCGGTCAGAAGAGGCACATGAGGGATCTCAAACGGGATACGGACATAGAAAGAGGTGTATTGGTAATCCATATCCTCCTTGAGATCGGTCCGAATCAGGTCGCGATAGTCGGCGGCAGTCCGCTCGAATCCGACACCTGTGTGACCGGAGCGCCACCCGGAGGGGTCGAAGTCGATCTCACGCCAGGTAGCGTCGTCCCGAGCATGGACCGGTACCAGCGCGGAACAGGGATCGCCCGGGAGGATCCATCGATAATAATCGGCCTGCGGTAGGGTATCGGGCGGAGCCGCACGCCAGGAGCTGCCGAGGGCATTGTCCAGATCGGGGTTGACGAGCTCCATGGAGCCGCCTTCGCCGGAGGATGCGACCGGCCAGGGAAAGCCGACACCATACCGCAGCTCGTCCACAACCTCCCCGAGCCCATCGCGCAATCGCAACCGCTCGCCCTCACTCTTCAGATTCCCATCCCAGGGACCCAATACATCGATTCCAAAGACGCGCCGAATCGTGGACGGATCCTCGGCAACCACAAGGAATCCGCCCGGCTCAATCCAGGTCCCCACCGGAAATTGGAAGCTGATTCCGTCGTCAAAGGCCCATCCGCCAACCTGAACCGCCTCAGCACCGGTATTGGTCAATTCGATGAACTCGACCCGTTGGGTGTTGTCGTCCGGATTGTAGTGAACCTCGTTGATCACAACCTGCGCCCAGCTGGTATTGAGCGTCAGGAATATCGCGGCAATCGAGAGGTGAAAGGCCCTCGGCCACAATCCACGGAGGTGGCTGCTGGTTAGGTCCATGATCTTGATTGCCTTCCAGGACATCGGTCCGGAGGCGGGACACGGTGAGGCTGTTTTCGGTGGCGATGGATGCCAGCCCCCACAGGAAAATCCGCCGGTTCCCAAGGCTGCCCCCGGATCAGTGGACGGCCGCCTGCCGGCGAAGGGTGTTCGTGCTACCACAGGAGGGACATGGGTATGGGACATCCCCATTCGACTCATACCAGGCGGCTAGATCGTCCAGGCTCACCGAAAACTCCTTGTCCTCTTGCGGGCAGTACCATATGGCACCCTCAGGGAAGTCGACGTTGTTCTCCGACGATTTGACCGCCCCGAAAAAACGCGATCCGGCCCAGACACAACCCGCGATCAGGACGATCGCGATCAAGCCGTTTTTGAGGTTTTGATTCATTGAAAAAGACCTCCTGGATCACAGGCTACCAAAACTCGGGATGGGGCTTGTTATCGTTGTTCCACCGACGGCGCATCTCAGGATCGGCGGCGACCAATCGCTCCTGTTTCAAGAGCTCGACGTGGCCGTCACAGAAATTGATGTTCGAGCTGCCCATGTGCCGCTCGCTCGGCCACTCCTCGTCAGTGCCGTCGCTGGGGTCGATGGCCGTGTCCCATTTGAAGTCAGACTTCGAATCGCCCAAGGCGATCATATCCGAGGGCGCAAACACGCGCGAGACACGGACCTCACCAATGCCGACAACACCCGCATGTCCACCGAGCCCAAGGTGCGGATTCGTGAATTCCTTGACGCCCCAGTCGTTATAGCCGTAGCTGAATCCACTGGTGGGCGACAGATTGAATGGGAATCCCGGCGCGATCGCGTTGCGCCCTTCGTTCCACTTGAAATACGACTTATTCTCCATGCACCAATAGGCTTCCATCGTCTGGATGTACGGGTAGATCCGCCCTGGCCATACAATCGTGCCATCGGGAAAATGGTGCGCGGGATAGTAGTCGTGGTCCACGGTGTACATACTGAGCCCAAGCCCAAGTTGACGCAGATTGTTCATACAGGAAGTGGTTCGTGCGCGCTTCCTGGCGTTGGACAATGCGGGCAACAACATCGCCGCAAGGATGGCGATGATCGCAATCACCACAAGCAACTCGATCAGGGTGAAGCCACCCGATCGCTCCCGGCATCTCAAATGCATGCAGGACATGGGAAGTCCTCCGCTGGGTTACGCAATCTCCCGGAAAGAAAAATCTGGAGATTTAATTAAGTTGGTTTAGTTTCTCTATCTAAAACTCCCACCTTCCTGTGAGTCAAGAGCAATCTGTTCCGGAATCGTGACAGATTATTTACAGGCCACATCAGCATGCCGAATCGATTCAAACGTCCATCGGCCGAACGGTTTCAGGAGGCAGAAGGCGATACCGCCCGAGCACTCCCGAGACGCCCTGCTCTACCCGCGTGCAGACTCGCGGGTCCGCCCACTTCCGTTCCCATCGCGCCAATCGGTCTCGGGAAGGAAAAAGCGATCGATCGCCATGTAGATCAAGCCCTGCAGCCGCCTGCGAGGGGCCGGCTCACAATGCACCTCCCCGAACTTGCCCCAGAGAGCGGAATGGTTGATGCACTGACCCAAAAGGGCCGTCACTCCGGGGTGCACTCGGGGCAGGTCGCCCGTAAGAACAACGTGGTTCGCTCCCAAAATGTTGATGGCACCGGCAATCACGATGCCTGCCGCGTCGACCGTGCGCGCCAGCCAATCCGGAATCGCGGCATCGCCCGAATTCAAACACTGGACCAGGTCCGACCAGGATGGACGTGCTATACCATGCTCCATGGCAAACGTTTGAAGCAGGCCGGGCCGCGAGGCCAACGTCTCCAAACAGCCGACGCCACCGCACCCGCAGACACGCTCGTTGCCGAGGACCTGCGTATGCCCCAGCTCCCCCTTCAGCGGCAACGGCGCGGTTTGCAGCCGCCCCTGCGTGACGAAGGCGCCCCCTACCCCATCGCCGAACTCCACCAGGAAATAGTTGTCGCCACTGGTCCCACGAACCAAGTGACCCAGCGCCAGAGCACGAATCTCCTGAATCCCAAAGACCGGCACATCCCATACCGCACGCACCACCTCCATCAGCCCAAACCCCTCGGTCCAATGCAGGTTCGGAGAGTACAAGACCTCACCACTCTCCTCGTTGTAAACGCCCGGCACACTCACCAGCACCGCGGCTACGCCGGTTCCGCGCCAGGACGTCCGCACCCGCTCGAGCGCTTCCTTGAATCCCTCCAGCCCCTCAGACGTCTGAAACCGGACGGACGGCAACTCGGGCAGGTGCCCCGCCAGCGATACCAAACTGACACGGGTGACCTCGACCGTGATTTCGATCGCGACCAATTCCGGTTTGCGCGAAAGCCCCACCAGGCGTGGCGGCCGCCCCATAATCGGACCGCTCCCCGGAAGGGAAACCTGGGATTCATGAATTTCTTCCAAAATCCCAGCCGAAATGAGATCATCGACCACCTTGCCTACGGTCACCGCCGACAGCCCGGTCCCGCGCGCCAACTGAGCCCTCGATTTCGAGCGGCCGCCAAACAGAAGTCGCACGATTCGGCGCTCATTTGCCCGACGGAGATTGGAGGGCTGGACATACATGCCTAACTTATTAAGATGAACGGCGAAAACCCGTCAAGAATCCTTTCCATGCTCGGGAATCGAGCCAACCGCTGAAATCAACCGTATCGAGGAGACTTGTATGAACGCGAATCACGCTCACAGAAAGACCAATGGATCCATCCTGCCCTGCCTGCTCACGGCCCTGGCCCTGACCGGCACACTGCTGGTCGGATGCAGCTCGAAGCAGTCCGAAAAGCAGGAAGGCCAGATTACCGTCGGCTTCAGCCAAATCGGCGCCGAGAGCGGCTGGCGCACCGCCAATACCCAGTCCATTAAGTCCGAAGCCGAAAAACGGGGCGTCGATCTCCGCTTCTCGGACGCACAGGGCAAACAGGAGAACCAGATCCGCGCGATTCGTACTTTCATCCAGCAAAAAGTCGATGTGATCGCCTTCTCACCAGTCGTCGAAACCGGCTGGCAGCCGGTCCTCGAAGAGGCCAAACGCGCCGGCATCCCGGTCTTCCTGACCGACCGCGCCGTCGACGTCACCGACGATTCCCTCTATGTCTCCTTCATCGGCTCCGATTTCATCGAGGAAGGCCGTCGCGCCGGTGAATGGCTCGCCAAGAAGATGGACGGCAAGGCCAAGATCGCCGAACTGCAGGGGACGACCGGTTCCGCACCGGCGATCGACCGGAAGAAGGGCTTCGAGGCATTCATCGCCGATTACCCCGAGATGACCATCATCAAGTCCCAGAGCGGGGACTTCACCCGCGCGAAGGGTAAGGAGGTCTTCGAGGCCTTCCTGCGCTCCCCGGAAGGCTCCGAGATCAACGCGCTCTACGCGCACAACGACGACATGGCACTCGGCGCCATTCAGGCGATCGAAGAGGCGGGCAAGAAACCCGGCACAGACATCGTCATCGTCTCCATCGACGGCGTTCATGATGCCTTCCAGGCGATCCTGGACGGAAAACTCAACTGCACCGTCGAGTGCAACCCGCTCATCGGCCCACAGGTCTTCGACGCCGTCGAGAAGTACCTCGCAGGGGAAGAACTGCCCAAGCGTATTCAAATCGAAGAAGGCGTGTTCGATGAAAACATTGTCACGCAGGAAGTCCTCGACAAACGCCAATACTAAGCATCGCAAACATGCCTGACATCCACTCCGATCCATCCACCCCAACCGCGGTCCAGCCCCGGCTCCTCCTTAGAGGGACGGGGCTGGACAAACGCTTCCCCGGGGTCCACGCCCTGCAGTCCGTGGATTTCGACCTCCGACCCGGGGAGGTGCACGCGCTCATGGGCGAAAACGGCGCCGGCAAAAGCACCCTGATCAAGGTCCTGACCGGGTTCCATCGAAAGGACGCCGGCACCGTCCTGCTCGAGGACGTTCCGATCGACCCCGCCTCCCCGAAAGAGGCGGAGGCCACCGGTATCAGTACCGTCTACCAAGAGGTCAACCTCATCCCCCACCTCTCCGTCGCCGAGAACATCGGTCTCGGCCGACAACCCACCCGGTTCGGCCTGATCCAAAACCGCGCCATCAAGCAGCGGGCCCAGCAAGCCCTTGCGCGGGTCGGACTCAAAATCGATGTGTCGAACTCCATCGCCGAATGCTCGATCGCCATTCGGCAATTGGTCGCGATCGCGCGCGCCATCGATTTGGACGCCAAGGTCCTCATTCTCGATGAGCCGACCTCCAGTCTCGACGCGGGCGAAACCGCACAACTGTTCGAGGTCGTCCGCAATCTGAAGGCGGAAGGGATCGGGATCATCTTCGTCACCCACTTCCTCGACCAGGTGTACCAGATCTCCGATCGCATCACCGTGTTGCGAAATGGACGCCTCATCGGCACCTGGCCGGCCCCCGAGCTCCCGCGCATCCAGCTCATTGAGGCGATGACCGGCAACAAATTCTCCGAACAGCAGCCAAGGACCGCCTCCGTCGAAGCCGGCACACAAAGGCCGGCGGAGGAAGCCGTGATTCAGGTCAAGCGGCTCGGCCGACGGAATTCTATCGCCCCCACCAGTTTTCATATCCACGCGGGGGAAACCCTCGGGATCGCGGGACTCCTTGGATCCGGCCGCACAGAACTCGCGCGACTGGTCTTCGGCATCGATCGCGCCGATTCCGGTGAAGTCCGAATCAACGGGAAACCCATCCGTAATGGGTCGATCCCAGCTGCCATCCAGGCAAAAATGGCCTTCAGCCCGGAAGACAGAAAATTCGAGGGCATCATTCCCGAACTCTCCGTCCGGGAAAACATCATCCTCGCCCTCCAGGCCCAACTCGGTCCGCTCCGGCCGATCTCGCGCGCGGAACAGATCCGCCTCGCAGATCAATACATCCAAGCGCTCAAGATCAAAACCCCCAGCCCTGAGTTTCCGGTCCAAAACCTCAGCGGCGGCAATCAGCAAAAGGTCTTATTGGCACGCTGGCTCGTCACCCAGCCGAAGTTTCTGCTGCTGGATGAACCGACCCGCGGGATCGATGTCGGGGCTAAAGCGGAAATTGAGAACCTGACCCATCAATTGTGCCAGGAGGGGATGGCCATTCTCTTTATCAGCTCCGAGCTCGATGAGATCGTTCGCACCTCCGATCGCGTGCTCGTCCTGCGAGACAAAATGCCGATCGGTGAAGTCGCCAAAGATGAATTGACCGAACCCTTCATCATGCAAATGATCGCAAAACATGAACCGGAAGGGGCCGCGAATTAAATGGAAACCAAGACCTTCCGCTCCCGTGCGGCCACCAAAATCGTCTGGCCGGTCCTGGCCCTCGCCCTCCTCATCCTCGTCAACGTCCTGCTTGACGCTCGCTCCTTCAACAGCTTCACGGACGCGTTTCGAGAGGGTGCATTTCTCCATATCTCCTTCAAGAACGGTTACCCCTCCGGCGCGTTGATCGATATCCTGAATCACGGCAGCAAGGTGATGATCCTCGCCCTCGGGATGTCCCTGGTCATCGCCACCGGCGGTGTCGATCTCTCCGTCGGTGCCGTGATGGCCATCTCCGGTGCGACGGCGGCAGTGCTCACCGTCCGTGGGCTGCCTCCCACCGTTGTCATTCCCATCGCCCTGCTGATCTCCATGGTCTGCGGACTCTGGAACGGGATCCTCGTCGGCATGCTCAAGATTCAGCCGATCGTCGCCACCCTGATCCTGATGGTCGCAGGCCGGGGCGTCGCACAAATGATCACCGGCGCACAGATCATCACCTTCCACAGTCCCGTCATGGAGTTCATCGGCAACGGCCGGCTCGCTTGGCTACCCCTGCCCTTCCCGTTCATCCTGGTCCTGATCATGCTCTTCATCACCTGGGTAAGCACCAGGAAAACCGCCATCGGCCTGCTCGTCGAGTCCGTCGGCTCCAACCCCACCGCCAGTCGGTTCGCGGGTGTGCGCGCAACATCCGTGATCATGATGGCCTATATTTTCTCCGGGTTCTGTGCCGGCATCGCGGGATTGATCGCAGCCTCCAACATCAAGGCTGCCGACCCCACACACGCAGGCTTGCTGCTCGAAATGGATGCCATCTTCGCCGTCGTCGTCGGCGGGACCGCACTCACCGGCGGCCGCTTCTTCCTGGGCGGCGCCATCATCGGCGGTATTCTGATCCAAACCCTCACCACCACCATGTACGCACAAGACGTCAGCGCGGATGTGGCTCCCCTGCCGAAGGCCATCGTGGTCCTCATCGTCTGCCTCATCCAGTCCGAAACCTTCCGAAACAAGCTCTCCAAGACCTGGAGGAGAAAACAATCATGAAGCTGCGACTCCCCATCCGCTACGTTCCCGTTGGGGCAACGGCATTCATCATGATTCTGCTCTTCTGGATCGGTGCCGTCTCCTTCGAATACTTTGTCTCGCCCGGTGTCGTGATCGGTCTCTTCAGTGAGTACGCCTTCCTCGGTATCGCTGCGATCGGCGCCACATTCGTGATCCTCTCCGGCGGGATCGATCTATCGGTCGGCTCCGTCGTCTCCTTCACCAGCATTTTCATCGCTGCCCTCATCCACAAGCACGGCTTTCACCCGCTCGCAGCCGCCCTGCTGGCGATCTCCGTCGGAACCATCTTCGGGCTCTCCCTCGGATTCTTCATCCAGGTGTTTGATATGCCGCCTTTCATGGTCACGCTCGCGGGGATGTTCTTCATGCGGGCCCTCGGCTTCGTCGTCCATGAGCAGAGCATGAGTATCAAACACGACTTCTACACGTGGATCTCCAGGGACGCCGTCCTGGTCCTTCCCAGCGGTGACGGCATCCCTCTGCGGGCATTCCTGATGGTCGGGTGCATCCTCATCGCCATCGTCATCGCGCACCTGACCCGCTTCGGCCGCAACGTGTACGCCGTCGGCGGGGATGAGCAGAGTGCCAAGATGATGGGCCTGCCCGTCACCTCGACCAAGATTCTGATCTATGGCGCGGCCGGGTTCTGCTCCTCGCTGGCAGGCTTCGTCTTCACCCTCTATAAACAATCGGGCGATCCCGCATCCGCCGTCGGCATGGAACTCGACGCCATCGCAGCCGTCGTTATCGGCGGGACCCAGCTCACCGGCGGCGTCGGCTTCATGGCCGGAACCTTGATGGGTGTCATCATTCTCGGACTGATTCGAACCCTGATCGATTTCCACGGCAACCTCAACTCCGCTTGGACCAGCATCACGACAGGTCTCCTCTTGCTCACCTTCATCGGTCTGCAACGGGGAATCGCCCACCTTGGGGAGCGGGCCGTCAAGTCCAACGCCGCCGAAGCGGATTAGGCTACTTCCGGGCTGTCCGAAAACCCTATTGGGCCACAACAAAAGGTCGCCGGGCCGGATGAGGAGGACTCCCGCAGAGATCGCAGAGGGCGCAGAGGGGTATGGGGAGGGGGAATGCAGCTAGAGGTCGTCCGAAAAGGGGCGCTCCTTCATGCGTCTCCTCCAGGCAATGGTTGCCGACCAGTCAGATCATTGTCTGAATCGGGGTCGGGGTCGGAATCGAGGAAATCGAGGAAATCGATTCCTGTTCCGATTGGCACCTGGCCCTTATGTACCGTCGAGTTGTGTCGGCACCGCAAAAATACGGTTGCGGCACCCGGTTTCTCATGTCCGAATCCCATCCCGCGTCCTTTCGATATCGAGACCGATAGCGACCCCGACCCCGATCTTGCTTCCCCATTGACCTTTTCGGACGATCTTCAGCTACGCCGGAGCAGTTTCTGCAACTGCCTTGGTCTGCTGAAACGGAAGATCTAAAAAAACACCCCCAAAAGGTAGGGATCTGAGCATCGAACCCACCCACCCCCATGACCAGGCCGAAAACGCCACCGCGCCCTCTGCGGGAGACGTTCCGGATCCGGATGGGGAAGGACTCCCGCAGAGATCGCAGAGGGCGCAGAGGGGCT
>CALLYA010000443.1 GCA_937875495.1 uncultured Verrucomicrobiota bacterium | reverse complement strand
CTGAAAAAGCACGCTCCTGCATGCGTCGCCTCCAGGCAATGGTGGCCGATCAGTCAAATCATTGTCGAAATCGAAATCGAAATCGGAATCGAAATCGGGAACTCTGCCCTGGTTGGCACCTGGCCCTCATGGACCGCTCAAACTTCACTGCCGAGTTGCGTCGGCACCGCAACATTACGGTTGCGGCACCCAGTTTCTCATGTCTGAATCCCATTCGATACCGATGCCGATAGCGCGCCCGCCCCCAAGCTTGCCTGGCCATTGACCTTTTCGGAGAGCCTCCGCTGAGGAATTCTGACCACAGAGCTCACCGAGAACGCAGAGGCACGTGTCCGTTCCCATCTGTAAGCATCCCGGATGGAGCAAGGGGGATCGCGGGGGAGGGATTGGAATCTGGGCAGGTATGGGGAGGACTTGTTGGGTGCCGCTCCAGTGCATTTGGGTGTTCAGTGTTTGATGAAATGGCTATAGGATGAAGCCTGGTAAGTTCGTATGCCGGGGGACGCGTCTGGAAAGGGAGGCGGAGGATGAACACCATGGAGGAGTTGTCCGAGGGTGCGAAATCGATCCTCGATTCGTTGGCGGATGGCGCGTATGTCACCGACACAAACCGCAGGATCTTGTTTTGGAATCGCGCGGCTGAGGAGATGTTGGGCTGGAACAAGGGGGATGTCCTCGGACGGTGCTGCGGGGACAACATCCTGATTCATGTGGACAAGGATGGACACCAGCTCTGCCTGGAGGAGTCATGTCCGCTGCATCGATCGATTGTGACCGGGCGTCCGAGCGAAGAGCCGGTTCTATTGTTTGCCCAGCACAAGGAAGGTGGGCGCGTGCCGGTGGAGGTGACGGTTGCGCCGATCTTGGACGAAAGCGGCGAGGAGATTGGTGGAATCGAGCTCTTTCGCGATATGACGCTTCTGATGAGGGACCTGATGAAGGCGCGCATGATCCAGGAGCACGCCCTGGAGTGTAGGCTCGAAGACGATCCCCGGGTAGGTTTTGCCACGCTCCAGGTGTCGCACGGGATTGTCGGCGGCGATTTCTATCGTGCGGTACGGCTGAATGCGGACGAGTACGCCTTGATGATCGCCGACGTGATGGGCCATGGGATCGCCTCTGCGCTCTATTGCATGCAGATGCGTGCGTTGTGGGACGAGTTAGAGGAACTGGCTGGAGATCCGGGGGCCTTAATGACGGCCATGAACTCGCGGCTTCACCGGTTGGCGCAGCGAGATCTCTATTTTGCAACCGCCGCGGTGGTCGTGCTCAACGTTTCGACCGGGATGTTTCGCTATGCGATGGCGGGGCATCCGCCGATCCTGATCCTGTGCGTAGGCGGCGGCTTCCGCAGGCTCACGGCACCGGGCATGGCGTTGGGCTTGATCGGCTCGATAAAGTTTGAGATTCGAGAGGGTCAGCTTTTGGAGGGTGAGAGCCTCTTGATGTACACGGATGGAGCGTTGGAGTTGATCGATGAATCGGGTTGCCAGCTCGGGATGGAGGGGCTGCTGGAGATCTGCCGGAAGGAGGGGCTGCCGCTGAAGTTGGCGGGGCTGCGCCGGATTGAGGAGCGGTTGCTGACCTATTCCGACGGATTGCGATTTCAGGATGACCTGACGATGCTGGCCTTCTCCAGGCTGCTTGGTGGTGAATGAACCGGC
>CALLYA010000442.1 GCA_937875495.1 uncultured Verrucomicrobiota bacterium | reverse complement strand
CCGGATGGGGAGGTCAGGTTGAGAATGCGGCTACCTTTTCGGACGGGCTCTAGGTGGCGTTCGTTCGTAGGCAGTGGTATTGGTTGAAGCGAATCGGAGATTTGTTGCTAATGGTCAGCCCGACCGCGTGGAAGTGTGTTGGAGGGCTTTCACCAAGGGAGCGCGGGTGATGCAAACAGTGGCAACCGTGAATTGGATGGAGGAAGCAGACGCATTGTGTGGGCTGCTCGATGCCAACGGAATTGCATTCTTTTTGCCGGACCAGGGGATGGCGACGACGATCCCGCTCTATGCCAACTCGATCGGCGGCATACGGATTCAGGTGAAAGATCAGGATCTGGAGCGTGCACGGGAGCTGTTGGAGACGACTACGCCGGCGGTGGGCAAGGGCATCTTTGAGTGTCCGGAATGCGGCTCCGACTCGGTCGAGTACGAGCGTGTGTCCAAAAGATTCGCCTATTTTTCGATCATTTTTCTCGGTCTCCCGTTGCCATGGTTGAAGCGGCGCTGTCGGTGCGAAGCATGTGGCCATACATGGAAGCCCGCCTGACGAATGAGGGATTGGGGGAGGGACTGATGAAACCACGGATCAGCATGATCACCTTAGGTGTCCGTGACCTGCCGCGTTCGATCGAATTCTACGGGCGTGGGCTCGGCTTTCCGCAGATGGATTCTCCTCCCGGGGTTGCCTTTTTCACCTTGAACGGCACGTGGCTCGGTTTGTACGGACGTGTGGAGCTGGCGCAGGATGCATTGGTGGATGCGGATTCAAGCGGTTTCGCTGGGATCAGCCTTGCGCATAATGTGGCCTCGGAGAAGGAGGTCGAACAGGTGATGGCTCAGGCCGAGGCGGCCGGCGCTGTTGTCACAAAGTCGGCGCGGAAGACGGAGTGGGGCGGCTACGCAGGCTACTTTTCCGACCCGGATGGCTTCCTATGGGAGGTCGCGCACAACCCATTGTTTTGGGTAGGCCCCGCGGATGCAACGGAATAACTGACCGCCCATGTCCATCCGGATTGGGAGAGCTGATTTTCATCGATACCGATACCGATCCCGAGCCCGATTCAGACATGGATCGGACGGATCGGACGGATCGGCTACCGTTGCCTGGAGGGGAGGCCTGAAGGAGCGCCCCTTTTGGGAGGGTTTAGCCACAGAGGGCACAGAGTTCACAGAGAGATTCTTGCTTTCGCCATCGACGAGACAACCCCTACTTCAGCCGGGTTACGTTGAGATGGGAAAACAGGTGCGCCTCTGTGTTCTCGGTGACCTCTGTGGCAGGAATTTTCTCACCAGCGGTCGTCCGAAAAGGTCCATGGCGAAGCAAGATCGGGGTCGGGGTCGCTATCGGTCTCGGTATCGAAAGAACGCGTGATGGGATTCGGACATGAGAAACCGGGTACCGCAACCGTATTGTTGCGATGCTGACACAACTCGGCAGCGAAGTTTGCGCGGTTCATGAGGACTAGGCGCCAACCAGAACAGGAATCGATTCCGATCCCGATTCCGACCCCGATTCAGACAATGATCTGACCGATCGGCAACCATGGCCTGGAGGCGA
>CALLYA010000441.1 GCA_937875495.1 uncultured Verrucomicrobiota bacterium | reverse complement strand
GGACAGAGGCCACAGAGAGAGAAATATGGGATCGGGGTCGGTATCGGGATCGGAATCGATGGCAAACACGATTCGCCATGCCAAGTCCCAGCGGAAACCGTCCGCAATCGCATCTCCGCCCAAACGCTCGATGGCTCACACCCTCACAGCCAAAGCCCGAGCCACCGCTCCAGTCACAGCCACACCGGAACTCCGCCCTCTTCGACCGGCATGCCCGCTCAGCGCAGGATGTCCGCCCATTCCTCCAATTGGTCGATGTAGCTCTTGACCCGTTGCCGAGGAGGCGGGATCGGGCCCTCTGCCGGAGTCGCCCCCTCCGAGCGGTCATGGATCCCCTGGAGGATCTCATTCAGTCCCTGCTCCCGTCGGCCTGCACCGACCGGACTGTTCGCTTCCAAATCATCCAACTGCATGGCGATGCTACCCATCTTTCGTTCGGCATCTTCGCGGAGCGCATCCGCAATCGCCAACTGTTGCAGGAAGCGGGACTGGCTGGTCTCCAGCATGGCGTCGAGCGCTTTGAGGTAGGCGTCCAAGACCGGTGCCGCCCCACGATTGGCCTTCACAAAGAGTGAGATCAGGCCGTATCGCTTGGCGAGTACGAGCTGCCCATACCGCGGATGTCGCTTGAAATCCCAGAGCTCCTCCAGAGTCAGCGTTGTTTGTCCCGTGGGAACTGGCCCCACCCCACGCATCTTCGGCAGGTCAGACACCGGCGTCGGCAACAGTTCGTCCAATCGGCGAATTGTTTCGATATAGGTGAGTGACCCCGGTCCAACCCGGTCCTCCGTGCGGGAGACCTGCAGCAACCACCACTTTTCCAGGTCCTCCGGCGTCTGAAACAAAGGACCGTAAACCCGCCAAAAGAGGGCCTCCGGGCTGCTACGACGATCCACGGCCCAGGCACGAAGCCAGCGGTGCAAATGCTCCGTCCCGCCCGGTAGCGCCATCAACGATCGCACCAACAGTCCGGAATAGGCGGAAAAGACGCTCAATTCAGCCCCCTGGGCAGGTGCGGGAGCGCCGAGAATCTCATGGACCCGCAAAATCCCGCCCCCTTCCCCCCCGACCGCGACCGCGGGCAGTGTCGGCCGAATGTGTCCCGCCAACGAAGGATCCAAGAGGGTCGAGATACCCAGGACGATCCAGGCCGGCGGAAGTTCCACCAGCCGCGATTCGAATCCGGATTGCTCCGGATAGACCATCCGACAGAGGAAGAGCTGGACGAGCCCAACCTGAAAGGCGTATTGCGGGACCTCCTGGTAGCATCCCATCCGAAGCTCCAGGTTCAGCGCACCGTTGACATACTCATGGACCAACCCGCGATATTGACCGTCCGGATGATCCACCTTCAGGATCATGATGCGCATCGGGACCCGACCATCGATCAAGGCACCCGTCAGCGCGGAAAACCGCTCCAGGAAACGATCGGCCTCGAGCCCCGCACGGACGGCCGTATCCGGGGTGTCCGCCGTCACCCGAAAGATTCCGGATGCGGTGGTCACCGTCCGTAATTGCTGGGAACCGGATGTCTGCGCATGAACCAGGCCGAACACCCCACCCATCCAGACGGCCGTCAGGAGGCATGCGACCCGAATAGGCCGCATCGAGGTCGTAATCTGGATTGATTCCCTCATGCCTGCACTCCAAGGTTGGTGACCGCTTGTTCCGGCCCCATTGCAATCGGGTGTTCGATGCTAGAGGTCGTCCGAAAAGGGAGCCGCATTCTCAACCTGACCTCCCC
>CALLYA010000440.1 GCA_937875495.1 uncultured Verrucomicrobiota bacterium | reverse complement strand
ATCCCGATCCCGATCCCGATCCCGATTTCGATTTCGATTTCGATTTCGACAATGAACTGAGTGATCGACAACCATTGCCGGCAGGCGTGGCAGGAAAGGAGGGAGGCGGACCGTAAACGATTGACCTTCTGGCGCCGATTGAATACATAACCGATCTACCGGTCGGACTGCTCCACAACAGGCCTCCCCACCCGATCCGTCCACTCGAGTCCTCAACACCAATTCATCATTATGACCTCTTCCACCATTGACCGGATCATGGAACGTGTCCCCGAAACACGCGCGCTTCGCATCGGTGCCGGGTGTATGCGCGACCTGCCACCACTCTTCGCCTCACTCTTCCCCGGTCAATCGGCGTTCATCATCGCCGACGACAACACCTTCCAGGCTGCCGGCGAATCAGCACAATCGATGCTGACCGCCGTCGGCATCACAACCTTCCCACCCCTCATCTTCTCCGGCAGCCCGACCCTGCACGCCGATCATGAGCACTGCGCCATCATCGTCGCCCGAATCCACGAATACGGTGCCGTCCCCATTGCTGTCGGCTCCGGGACGATCAATGATCTGGTCAAGCGCGCCGCATTCGAGGCCGGTGTCCGCTATCTCGTCGTCGCCACCGCCGCCTCCGTCGACGGCTATTCCTCCTTCGGCGCCGCACTCAGCGTCAATCAGTTCAAGAAAACCATGGAGTGCCCCGCACCCCTCGCAATCCTCGCCGATCCCGAAATCCTCCGCTCCGCCCCGACCCCCATGGGCGCAGCCGGCTACGCCGACCTGGCAAGCAAGCTGACCGCCGGTGCCGACTGGTTGATCGCAGACGCCGCAGGCGCCGACCCGATCGATCCAGAGATCTGGGCCATGGTCCAACCGCCACTGCGCGGGTGGCTCGCCCATCCCGAAGGCCTCAAATCCGGCGACGCAAAGGCGTTGGATGCCGTCTTCGAGGGCCTGACCATGACCGGGTTCGCCATGCAGGTCGCACGCCAGTCCAGGCCCGCCTCCGGGTCGGATCACCTCTTCTCGCATATCTGGGAGATGCTCGGGATCCTCGACCCCAACGGTGAGCCGCCCTCCCACGGATTCAAGGTCGCTATCGGTACCCTCATCGCCACCGCAATGATGGAGATCTGCTTCCGCCGCCCATTGACCGATGCCGATATCGAACACGCCTGCGAACAATGGCCCTCCTGGAATCAGGTCGAGGCGGCCGTCGCCGACGCCTTTTCCTCAACACCCATGTATGAACGGGTCCTCGAGGAGTCGGCCGCCAAATACATCGATACCGAGGCCCTGCGCGCACGCCTGAGGCGCATGCAGGCTCAATGGGGTGACCTGGGACGGAAGGTAGCAGAACAGCTCATGCCGTATGCCGACCTGCGTGACGCCTTCCTCCAGGCCGAATGCCCCGTCACACCGCAGGAGATCGGGCTCACCCGCGAGGCCGCTATCGATACCGCGCATAGGGCCCAAATGATCCGCAACCGGTACACCATCCTCGATCTCCTGGTCGAACTCGCATGGATGCCGGATGTACTCGCCCAGCTGAAACAAGCACCCGAATACCTCACCCATCCATTCGGATCCGAGAAGGAGCCCACCCAGCTATGATCATCTCCGACCTGAAACAGATTCCCGGACGCGTCTTCCCCGCCCGGCGACGCACCCAAAACCTGGTCAACGGCCCCGCCCCCATTCAGGCGTCCAACTTCTCCATGGGCTTGGTCACCCTCGAGCCCAACGGCGGCCAGGTGCCTTGGCACAATCAGGAACAGGAGGAGGTCTACTTCGTGGTCTCCGGTACCCTGGAGATGTGCCTCGACCAAGAACGCCGAATCCTGACCGACGGCATGGCGGTCTACATCCCCACCGGCCTCTTTCACCAGCTGACCAATATCGGGACGGAACCGGCTCAGTTCATCTATGTGTACGGGCCCGCTGGCGATGTCGCCCACTGGCGCCAGGAACTCGACGGCAGCCTTCCCAAGGCCGGTGTCGAGGCGCCACCACTGCCCGAAGGCGCCGCTCCGCAATGCACCGACCCGCCGGCCGAAGCCTGATTTCGCAAACCCAACGCCCAACCTGAACACCACGGAAAACTCCAGACATGTCCGAACAAGCCCAGATCCATAAAGTCGGCATCATCATGAACGGCGTGACCGGACGGATGGGGACCAATCAGCACCTGATCCGCTCCATCGTCGCTATCATGCAGCAGGGCGGGGTCCAGATCTCCCCGACCGAGTCCATCATGCCCGATCCAATCCTGGTCGGACGCAACCCGGTCAAACTCAAACAGCTCAGCGAGCGCACCGGCATCACCCAGACCACGACCGACCTCGACGCGGCCCTGCAGGATGACCGGTTTCCCGTCTACTTCGACGCCCAAACCACCCAGCGCCGCTTTGAGGATGTCCGTAAGGCGATCCAGGCCGGAAAACATATCTACTGCGAAAAACCGACCGCCACCAGCACCGCCGATGCGCTGAAGCTCTACGAACTGGCACAGGCGGCCGGTGTCAAGAACGGGGTCGTGCAGGACAAGCTCTGGCTGCCGGGACTGCTCAAACTCGCCACCCTTCGGGATACCGATTTCTTCGGAAAGATCCTCTCCGTGCGCGGCGAATTCGGCTACTGGGTCTTCGAAGGCGATATCGTCCCCGCCCAGCGCCCCAGCTGGAACTATCGTAAGGAAGACGGCGGCGGTCTCATCGTCGATATGCTCTGCCACTGGCGCTACGTCCTCGATAACCTGTTCGGCGCCGTCCGCTCCGTCTCCTGCCTCGGGGCCACCCACATCCCCCAGCGATGGGATGAACAGGGCCAGCCGTATGATGTCACCTGCGACGACGCCGCCTACGCCACGTTCCAGCTCGACGGCGGCGTCATTGCACACTTCAACTCCTCCTGGGTCACGCGCGTGCGCCGAGACGACTTGCTCACCATCCAGGTCGACGGCACCAAAGGCTCCGCCGTGGCCGGCCTGCGCAAGTGCTGGGTGCAGCCGTACGGCGCTACCCCGAAGCCGGTCTGGAACCCGGATGTCGAACAGCCGATCGACTTCTTTCAAGGCTGGCAGGAGGTCCCGGATCAACGCGACTATCAGAACGCATTCAAGGTCCAGTGGGAGCTCTTCCTCCGGCACATCGTCTGCAACACCCCGTTCCCCTGGAGCCTGCTCGAGGGCGCGAAAGGCGTACAGCTTGCCCAGAAGGGCATCGAATCCTGGGAAAAGCGCGCCTGGGTCGATATCCCCGACCTCGTCTGATGCGAGCATGAGCCCGTTCGCCCCCCCCATTCCCATCCAGAGAGCCTCGCGCAGAGGCGCAGAGGCGCGGTGGCGTTTTCGAGCTGGCTTGGAGGGGAGGATCAATGCTCT
>CALLYA010000439.1 GCA_937875495.1 uncultured Verrucomicrobiota bacterium | reverse complement strand
CCTTGGCGTCTTGGCGGTTGATCCCCTGCGCCCTCTGCGGGAGGCTCTCCAAATCCGGATGGGGGGGCAGGTTGGGCGGGCTACCTTTTCGGAGAGCCTCTTCCTACCGATTCATGATGGCGAGGGCGGCGTCTGCGAGGGCGGGATTGCCGACGGAGAACAGACTCCCTCTGGGTTGGAACTGAGACCCGTCGAGCATGCGCATCTGAGCGCCGGCCTCCTGAAGTACGGGGAGTAGCGGCAGGATATCGTGTTCTTTGACGTCGGTATCGCACATGAGATCGACGCGACCGGAGGCGACCAGGAAATGCCCGTAACAGTCGCCCCAAGCACGATCCACCCTGCACGCCTTGCGAAGGCGCTCCCATCGCGCTGCTTGGCCGAAATCGGTCATCAGCCCGACGGATGTGCAGAGGACGGTCGCCTCTTCCAGCCGGGTGTTGGTGCTTGCGTGCAACCTCCGGCCGTCTTGGTATGCTCCGAGACCGACGGCACCCCATGCGGTCGTCTGCAGTGCGGGGAAGGCGATGACGCCGATGATCGGCGTGGTGCCGTGGAGTAGGGCTAGCAAGGAGCCGAAGAGTGGGACTCCGTGGATGAACGACTGAGTGCCGTCAATCGGATCAATGATCCAGTTGAACCGGTCCGCTTGCATGGTCCCGCCGAACTCTTCTCCGATGACGTGATGTTGCGGGAATGCGCTTTCAATCTCTCTTCGGATGAGTTCCTCGGCCTGGAGATCCGCGATCGTGACGGGGGATTGATCCTGTTTCAGCTCCACGCGAATCGGTGTGTCGAAGTGTGAGAGGATGAGTTTCCCGGCCAAGCGCATGGTCTGCAGCGCGAATTGGACGAGTTCACGGCGTTGGTCCGGGTCGGGCATGGTAGACATAAGAATGCTGGCTCCTCGGGTGCGATGGGTCTGGCCACTCCGGCTTAGTGGCTCCGAATCCTGGGAAAATCAATCTGCTGATTTTCAGCCTCGGCCTCTCCTGTCGGGAACCAAAGCGTTCCTCCGGTGTCATGTCCATCAGATCGAAGCATTGGGTTCAAAGCGAAAGCGGAGGTTACCATGAAAAAAATAGGTGGGTTTTTTGCTTGTGCTGCGTTGGCGGTCCTGTTTGGTACTCTGATTCTCACGGGTCGGCCTCTTCTTGGGGCAGAGTCGGGAGCGGTCACTCGAAGTTCCGAGCCAATTGACCTCGAATTCACCGGGCGTTTTGCCCGTCTTGTGGCGGGGGCGGAAGAGGGGAACCTCTTTTTCTCGCCGTTGAGCATCTCCACCACCTTTGCGATGGCCACGGCCGGGGCGCGGGGTGAGACCCTCGATGAGATGTTGGCGGCATTGGGATGGACGCAGATCCCGCAGGATGAACTGCATTCCCGATATGAGGAGATGCGCCGACGAATCGACGCCCTTTCCGAGGCAGGCGATCTTGAATTGGTGTTGGCCAATGCGATTTGGCCGGAGAGGACCCATGCCTTCCTGCCGGAATATTTGGGGCTGTTGAAGGAAAGGTATGCTGCGGGGGTGACGCCCTTGGATTTTGCGAATGAGACGGAGGCGGCACGCCAGGAAATCAACGCTTGGGTGGAACGGCAGACGCGATCGAAGATCAAGGAGCTCCTTCAGAAAGGGACCCTGGATATCCTGACCAGGATGGTCTTGACCAATGCTGTCTATTTCCGTGGGACCTGGGCGGAGCCGTTCCGGGAGGAATTGACGACGCCCGGGCCGTTTTATGTGACTCCGGACACCCCGATTCAGGTGCCGATGATGAAGGCCACGGTCACGGTGGGGGTCGAGGAGGTCGAGGGTGCCACCTTGATCGAGCTGCCGTATCGGGGGGATGAGTTATCGATGGTGGTGATACTGCCGGAGAAGGGGAGCTCGATCGGGCGGATGGAAGAGGGCCTGGAGGGCTTGGTGCGTGAGGTCTCGAAGCGGCGGTTCGACCGGAGCAAGCGCTTGGTGACGATGCCGAAGTTTCGGATGACGAACCAGTTTTCTCTGGCCGATACGTTTGCAGCGATGGGAATGAAGCTGGCATTCACCCGCTCGGCCGATTTTTCGGGGATGGATGGAACGCGATGGCTCTACATCACCGGGGTGTATCACAAGTCGTATGTAGACGTCTCGGAGAAGGGCACGGAAGCGGCTGCCGCGACGGGTATCGTTATTGGAACGCGCAGTGCGCCCATGCCGCAGGAGCCTGTGGTGATTGACCGCCCCTTCTGGTTCGGGATTCGGGATCGGGTCACAGGTGGGATCCTCTTCCTTGGGCGTGTCGTCGAGCCACAGCAGGATTAATCCATCGGACTGCCCGGGGCGGCAGGTGACAAGGCAAACGGCCGGAACTCCTTGATGGGGGTTCCGGCCGGCTTGTTGGCTGGGCTCGAATCGAAACAGCCTGTTTGGCTCAGACCAGGTTGGTTTCGCCCATGAGGAAGGCATCGATCTCTCGGGCTGCGCCTCGGCCCTCGTTGATGGCCCAAACGATCAGGGACTGTCCGCGCCTGCAGTCGCCGGCTGCGAAGACGCCTTCGATGGAGGTATGGAACCGATCATAGGGCGCCTTGAAATTGCTGCGCGGGTCGGTTTCCAGTCCGAGCTTTTCGGCCAGGAACTGTTCCGGACCGAGGAAGCCCATGGCCAGGAAGATCAGGTCGGCGGGCCATTCCTGTTCCGAGCCGGGGACCTCACGGAACAGCCTGCGATTACCCTCGGTGTACCACTCAACGCGGACTGTCCTGATGCCGGCGACGTGGCCGTGGCCGTCGCCGAGGAATTCCTTGCTCAGGATCGAGAACTGGCGCGGGTCTTGGCCGAGGACCGCCTTCGCTTCTTGGTGACCGTAATCGGTGCGCAGGATGCGTGGCCATTGAGGCCAGGGATTATCCTCGCCGCGCTCGTGGGGCGGCTGAGGCAGTAGTTCAAAGTTGACGAGGCTGCGGCAGCCGTGGCGCACAGAGGTGCCAAGGCAGTCGTTACCGGTATCGCCCCCACCGATGACGATGACGTTTTTGTCGCGGGCGTTGATGAAGCGACCGTCCGAGAGGTGGCTGTCCAAAAGGCTCTTGGTATTGGCCTTGAGAAATTCCATAGCGAAGTGGATGCCTTGAAGGTCGCGTCTGGGGAGGGGCAGGTCGCGCGGGACGGTTGCGCCGGTGGCCAGGAGGAGGGCATCGTTCTGCGCCCGGAGTTGATTGATATCGTGATCGACCCCGACGTGTGCGTTGGTGATGAAATTGATCCCTTTTTGCTGCAGCAGCCGGATGCGTCGCTCGACGATTGTTTTCTCGAGTTTCATGTTCGGGATCCCGTACATCAGCAGACCTCCGATACGATCATCTCTCTCGTAGACCGTGACTTGGTGACCGACGGCGTTGAGTTGATCGGCGGCGGCCAACCCGGCCGGACCGCTGCCGATGATGCAGACGCGCTTACCGGTTCGAACCGCGGGTGGGGTGGCATGAACCCAGCCCTCATCGAAGGCGCGATCGATGATGGTGCACTCGATGTCCTTGATGGTCACAGCCGGCTCGATCGAGCCCAGGACGCAAGCGCCCTCGCAGGGGGCAGGGCAGACACGGCCGGTGAATTCCGGAAAGTTATTGGTTTTCACCAATCGTTCGTAGGCCTCCCGCCAGCGCCCCAGATAGACCAGGTGGTTCCATTCCGGGATGAGGTTGTCGATGGGGCAGCCTGTGGCTGATTGGCAGAATGGCACCCCGCAGTTCATGCAGCGAGCGCCTTGGATTTTGAGCTGTTCTTCGTCCGGCGGTTCTTTGAACTCGAGGAAGTTGCGAATGCGTGTTTGTGGTGGGGTATAGGGGATGTTCTTGCGCTGGTATTCGATGAAGCCGGTTGGTTTTCCCATGGTACTCTCCTCGCTGGCGACGGATTCCGATGGACATGGTTCCGGAAGTTGTGTGGGGCAGGTCCGCGGAGCAGGTGCGACTGCTCTGCGGGGGGCGGGGTCAGGACAGCCCGTTGGTACGTCCAGCCTCAGCAATCGCGTGTCGTTGCTCCTCCTCTTCGAGAATCCGTTTATAGTCGGAGGGCATCACCCTCACGAATTGCGGGAGGACGTCAGGCCAGCGCTTCAGTAGGTCCCGTGCGACATTGGATCCGGTGAAGGCCAGGTGTTGTTCGACCATGGTCCGAAGACGATTGGCATCGCCCTCCTGATCGACCGGCTCCAGTTCGACCATGCCAGGATTGCAGCGCTCGGCGAAGAGGCCGTCGACGTCCCACACGTATGCGACTCCGCCACTCATACCTGCGGCGAAGTTGGTCCCGGTTCGGCCGAGGACGGCGACGAAGCCGCCGGTCATGTATTCGCATCCGTGGTCGCCGACCCCCTCGACGACGGCCGAGACCCCGGAGTTCCGAACGCAGAAGCGCTCGCCTGCGATCCCGCGGAAATAGGCCTCGCCTTTGATGGCGCCGTAGAGGATGACGTTGCCGATGAGGATGCTTTCACACGGACGGAAGGTGGCGTTCTTGGGGGGGTACACGATGAGCTTTCCCCCGGAGAGGCCTTTTCCGACGTAATCGTTGGCGTCGCCTTCGAGCTCGAAGGTCACGCCTGGGGCCAGCCAGGCGCCGAAGCTTTGGCCGGCGGAGCCCCGGAAGGCGATGTGGATGGTGTCATCGGGCAATCCGTGCAGGCCCCAGCGTTTCGTGATTTCATGGCTGAGGAGACCGCCGACGGTGCGATCGGTGTTCTGAATCGGCATCGAAAAATGCACCGGCTTCTTGGCTTCCAGCGCGTCGGCGCAGCGCAGAATCAGCCGGTTGTCGAGGACCTTTTCGATTCCGTGGTCCTGGGGGATGGTGCAGCGGACCTCGACATCCGGATGTGGTTTTCGGGCCGGGGTGAGGATGGTGCTGAAGTCGAGGCCTCTGCCTTTCCAGTGCTCAATTGCGGTGTTGGTCTCCAGCAGTTCAACGCGCCCGATCATTTCGTCCATGGTGCGGAAACCGAGTGCGGCCATATGTTCGCGAGTCTCTTCCGCGACCATCATGAGGTAGTTCACGACGTGATCCGGAGAGCCTCTGAATTTTGCCCGCAGATCACCGCGCTGGGTGGCGATCCCAACGGGGCATGTATTGAGGTGACATTTGCGCATCATCAGACAGCCGAGGGTGATGAGGGGTGCGGTCGCAAACCCGAATTCCTCTGCACCGAGCATGGCGGCGATGACGACATCGCGTCCGGTCTTGAGCTGACCGTCGGTCTCAAGGCGGACTCTGCTTCGCAGATCGTTGAGGACGAGTGTCTGATGGGTCTCTGCCAGGCCGAGTTCCCACGGCAAACCGGCGTGTTTGATGCCGGTCAGCGGTGAGGCGCCTGTGCCGCCGTCGTGACCGGAGATGAGGATATGGTCGGCATGGCCCTTGGCGACACCGGCAGCGATGGTGCCGACGCCCACCTCCGAGACGAGTTTCACGCTGATTCGCGCGACCGGGTTGGCATTCTTCAGGTCGAAGATCAGCTGGGCGAGGTCCTCGATTGAGTAGATATCGTGGTGTGGCGGTGGACTGATCAGGGTGACGCCCGGGGTGGTATGCCGGGTGGCCGCGATCTCCTCGTTGACTTTATGACCGGGGAGTTCGCCGCCTTCGCCCGGTTTGGCGCCTTGAGAGATCTTGATCTGCAGCTGATCAGCGTTGGTGAGGTAGTAGATATTGACCCCGAACCGCCCAGAGGCGATCTGCTTGATGGCCGACCGTTTCGAGTCGCCATTGGGCATGGGCGCGAAGCGCTCGTACTTCTCACCGCCCTCCCCGGTATTCGACTTGCCGCCGAGCCGGTTCATGGCGATTGCGAGACTCTCGTGGGCCTCTGAGGAGATCGAACCGAAGCTCATGGCGCCTGTGCAAAACCGTTTCACGATCTCGCTTGCGGGCTCGACCTCGTCCAGAGGGACAGGCTGACTCTGCTTGAATTGCAGGAGGCCCCGAATGGAGGCGCGCCGAGCGCTGTCTTCATTGATCAGGCGTGCGAATTCGTCATACGCGGCTCGATCGTTGGTACGGGATGCGAGCTGAAGGTAGTAGATGGACTCGGGATCCCATGCGTGCTTTTCGCCCTTGGCGCGCCACTGGAAATCGCCTGGGTTGGGGAGGATCTCGAGGTTTTCGGCGCTCCGCGCAGGGTATCCGAGCTGATGTCGCCGCCACGCCTCTTCGGCGAGGACACTGAAGCCGACGCCTTGAATGCGACTTGCTGTGCCGGTGAAAGCGCGATCGACGACCTCGCGGTTGAGGCCGACGGCCTCAAAGATCTGGGCGCCCTTATAGCTCTGGAGCGTCGATATCCCCATTTTGCCCATCACTTTGCGCATGCCCTTCGCGATGGCCTTGCGATAGTTTTCGACGATCTGTTCGTCATCCAGTCCGTTGGAGGTGAGGCCTTGGCGGCGCAGGTGCCAGAGCGCTTCGAAGGTGAGGTACGGATTGATCGCATCGGCACCATAGCCGGTGAGCAGGCAGTGATGATGCACCTCGCGGGCCTCGCCGGTTTCGAGGATGATGCCGATCCGCGTCCGTTCCGTGTGGAGGAGGAGGTGATGATGGACGGAACCGACCGCCAGCAAGGAGCTGATCGGGATGCGGTCAGGCCCGAGATTGCGATCGCTGAGGATGAGGAGGCTGAAGCCCAGCCGAACGGCCTCTCGCGCCTCTGCGCAGATCCGGTCCATCGCCTCGGTCAGGCCATGGATCCCACCGGAGAGGGGGTATGTGATGTCGATGATCCGGCTTCTCCAGCCCCTGTGATCCAAACTCTTGAGCGCTGCCAGTTCGGCGTTGGTCAGGATCGGATTGGGAATGCGCAAGCGATGGGCATGCTCCTCGGTTGCATCGAGAAGGTTGCCTTCGGTGCCGATGTAGCATTCCAAGGACATCACGATCTCTTCGCGGATCGAGTCGATGGCGGGGTTGGTGACTTGGGCGAACAGCTGTTTGAAGTAGTCATAGAGCATCCGGGGCTGGTCGGAGAGACAGGCCAGGGGTGCGTCATTGCCCATGGAACCGAGCGGTTCCTGGCCGTTGAGCGCCATCGGCGTCAGGAGCATGTCGATGTGTTCGAGTGTATAGCCGAAGGCGCGCAGCCTGGAGACGATGGTGCTCTCCTCCAGGTCCGGGACCTGTTCGGGGACCGGGAGGTCGGGCAGGTCCAGGCGTTGGTTTTCCAGCCATGATCGATAGGGGTGTCGGGAGCAGATTTGGGTCTTGAGCTCCTCGTCGGAGATGATTCGGCCCTGTTCGAAATCCACAAGGAACATCTTGCCTGGTTGAAGGCGGCCCTTGTATTGGACGTTCTCGGGCGCGATGTCGAGGACGCCGACCTCACTGCTCATGATGACCCGGTCGTCGT
Organism: uncultured Verrucomicrobiota bacterium; assembly: GCA_937875495.1. Classification (GTDB taxonomy): domain Bacteria; phylum Verrucomicrobiota; class CALLYA01; order CALLYA01; family CALLYA01; genus CALLYA01. Next base: position 4,488 of record CALLYA010000439.1, on the reverse strand, counting down.
GTGTGACATAGTACCGGCTCGGGCGCAGTCCGTTCCGGTCGAGGACGGCGCCGATCAGGCGGCCGTCGGTGAAGGCGACGGAGGCGGGACCGTCCCACGGCTCCATGAGGCAGGATTGGAACTCGTAGAAGGCCTTCTTTTGGTCCGACATGTGTGGGGCGTTCTGCCACGCCTCGGGAATCATCATCATGATGGCCTCCTGGAGGGATCGGCCGGTCATGAGGAGATGTTCCAAGGCGTTGTCGAAGTTGCCGGAATCGGAGGTATCCGGTTCGATGACGGGGAAGGTGTCCTTGAGTCGTTCTCCGAAGAGCGGACTGGACATGATGCCCTGTCGGGCGTGCATCCAGTTCACGTTGCCGCGCAGTGTATTGATCTCGCCGTTGTGCGCCATGCAGCGCAGCGGTTGTGCGCGGTCCCAGCTGGGGAATGTATTGGTGGAGAACCGGGAGTGAACCATGGCCAGGTGGCTGATGAAGTCCGGTTGAGCCAGGTCTGGGAAGTAGGGCAGGAGTTGGGGTGCGGTCAATTGGCCCTTATAGACCATGATCCCGGTGGAGAGGCTGCAGAAATAGAAGAGGGCGGCTTGTTGCAGGCGTCCGGAGTAGCGCAGTTCCCGGGAAGCACGTTTACGGATGATATAGAGCTGCCGGTCGAACGCGGCAGGATTTGGCAGATCGGGCTGGGCGCCGACGAAGATCTGTTCCATGACCGGCTCGGTCCTACGCGCGGTGGGGCCGACGAGGCTGTTGTCGGTCGGGACCTTGCGCCATCCGAGGAGGGTCTGACCTTGTTCCGCCACGATGCGTGCGATCGCAGATTTGCAGAGGTCCCGCTCGCTAGGGTCGGTGGGGAGAAAGACGATACCGGTTCCGTACTGCCCTGGTCGAGGGAGGTCCCGCCCGAGTTCATCGGGTGCGATGCCTGCGAGGAACTCGTGGGGGATGGAGACGAGGATGCCTGCGCCATCACCGGTATTGGTCTCGCATCCGCAACCGCCTCGATGTTCCAGGTTCGTGAGAACGGTGATGGCATCCAGGACGATCTGATGGCTCCGGTTACCTTTTATATGGGCGACGAAGCCTACACCGCATGCGTCATGTTCGAAGCGGGGATCGTAGAGGCCTTGTGCTTGGGGGAGACCGAATCGTTGGGAATGCGCGGCGGAATTCATGGTCTATTCTCCTGATCGATCTTCCGGCCCTGGCGTGGGAGGGGCCGGGGTGCGATGGGTTCGCGGGTTGGTTGACGGCGGTTCGGTGATGGAAATTGGCTCCCCTATATGGCGGTCGTGTTGTTGGGTGGGGAGCTCCTGCAAGAACTGGATGAATTTCCGCGCCAGGGGGGAGAGTTCGCGTCGGCGGATATGCTCGATGGCAACAGGGCGCAACAGTTTGGGGGAGAGTGGAACCGCGGCGAGGATTCCGTTTTCGACCTCCCAGAGGACGGTTTCGGCGGGCAGAAGGGCGAAGGTGCCGGTTGCGGCGACGCAGTGTTTGATCGTGTCAATGTTGTCGAAGGTTTGGCGGACATTGACGTGAACGCCGTTGTGTCTGAGGTATTCGAGGATCTTCAGGGAAATGGGCAGGTTGGCGTCGAAGTTGATGATGTCTGCGCCATCGAGCTCGGCGGGGCGGACGCTGCGCAGATTGGCGAGCGGGTGATCGGCCTTGCAGACGAGGGCCATGGTTTCGGACCGCAGGGGGATGGAGGCCAGGCCACGCCAATGTTTGGGGTAGGAGAGGATGCCGAAATCGCACTCTTCGCGTTTGATCCGCGCGTAGACCTCTTCGGGCTGGAGGTAATCGATGCGGATTTTGGCGTGGGGATGATCTTTTTGGAAGAGGGTCTGGGCGCGGCTGAGGAGAACGATTCCTGCGCTGTAAATCGCGGCGATCCGGAGGTTTCCGCGCAGTTCCGGCGCATGGGCGGAGACGTCCTTTTTGAGGCGTTCATACCGGCTGAGGATTTTCCGGCAGCCATCGAAATAGACGTCACCGGCCTCTGTGAGTTGGAGGGGGCGGGTGGCGCGGTTGACGAGCTGAACGCCGAGTTCACGTTCGATCGCGGCGATTCTCTGAGATGCTGCGGACTGAGTAATACCGTTGGCGGCCGCGGCCCGGGAGAAATTTCGGAGTGCGGCGACATCGCAAAACAATTTAATCCCATTCATGCTCATTGATCCTCATGATACTATTCCAAAAAAAGAAAGTCAACCAAGTAAAACAATAAGCAATTTTAATACTTTGTCCAGTCCTTGATTGAGTGTTTCGACCCATTCTTTAACCAGAGGTCGTCCGAAAAGGCGGGCTCCTTCAGGCGCCGCCTCCAGGCAATGGTTACCGATCAGTCCGATTCGGTCCGATCAGTCCGATTCGGTGTCGAAATCGAAATCGGGATCCGGATCGGGATCGGAACCTACAATCCCCCGTTCCGGTGGCGACGGAGCCAAGTGTATTGTCTGCGGCTTTGATATTGGGTAGGGTTGGAGCCTTGAAGTGGCAACGGGGGGCGAGGCCGGTAAACAAAGGGAGAGGCGGACGGGATGCAGATCTTGGGAAACGGATGGCGATGGGCGCTTTTTTTGGCGCTGATCTTTGCGGGGCGGACCGTGGCGATGGCGGGGCAGGATGAAGCTGCAAGGGTGGATGGGCAGGCAGACGAGCAGATCCTGTTGATGCGGGAGGGTGGCTGGTGTTGGTATCAGGATCCGCGTGCCCTGATTCAGAATGGGAAACTCCTCGTCGGCGGAGTCAGCGGAGTCAATGGTGATGTGAAGGTATCGGTCTACGACCTGGAGGCGGGTCAGGATTTGGGGGTGGTCGTGTTGCATCCGCGATTTCAGGCGGATGACCACAATGTTCCGGCCTTTTACGCCCGTCCTGACGGCAGTGTATTGGCGATGTATGCCAAGCATGGGAATGAGCCGCTGCACTACTATCGGATCTCGGATACGGCGGACTACACGCAATGGGGTGAGGAGCAGGTCTTCGACCATGGTCGTTGGGATCCGGCCACGGGGGTCACCTATATGAACCTTCACTATCTTAGTGCGGAGAAGCGTTTATACGGTTTTTTCAGAGACGGTCGAACCTTCAATCCCTTTTTCATCACCTCCACGGACCATGGGCGGACCTGGGATGAACGCACACATTTCATTGCTGACGAGGTGGATGGCCGGCATCGCCCTTATCCCCGTTACACGCGGAAGGGGCCTGATGCTGTGGGCTTTTGTTTCACCGAGGCGCATCCCCGGGATTTTGGAACGAGCATTTACTATGCGGAGTATCGCGACGGCCACTTTTCCCGGGCCTCCGGCGAACCGATCAAGGATTTGGTCAAGGACGGTCCGCTGCTGACATCCGAAGCCGATGTCGTCTTTCTCGGGAGTGGCGAGGGCGGCCGCGGAGGCCTTCTCTCCGCGCGGGAGAGTGCCTGGACCTGTGCCATTGCTACCGATGCAGAGGGCCGCCCGCATCTGGGGTATACGCTCTACAAGAGTAATTCGGACAATCGATTTCGCATGGCATTCTGGGATGGGGAGCGTTGGGTGGATCGCGAGGTGGCTTACGCTGGCAAGTGTCTCTACGAACGAGAGAGCAGTTACACGGGATTGATGGCGCTGGATCCGGCCCGTCCCACGAGCGTCTATATATCGAGTGATGTCGACCCGTTCACCGGCAAGGATTCCGGTGGGCCGCACGAGATCTATCATGCGGAGGTCGGTCCGCAAGACGACATCTCGACCATTGATTGGACGCCCATCACCACCGGCTCCAGCGAGCGGAATCTACGTCCCATGCTTGTTGTGGGTGGCGGCTACAAGGTCCTGCTTTGGCTGCACGGACCCTGGTCGACTTACACCGACTATCGCAGCGATGCGGTGGGCAGGGTCCTGGAGCGTCCCTGAAAAATGTATCAGCGCCTAGGGCTGGATGCGCAACCGACGCAGAGGACGGCGTCCGGAAAGACCTCCATGCGCTCTTGGGGGATGGGTTTCCCGCAACGACAGCAATCCCCGTACGAACCGGCTCGCAGTCGTTCCATGGCGGATTCGACGCGTTGGAGTTGCTCCGACTTGCGACGCTTGATCTCCAGGGCCATCTGTTGCATCTGCTTGGAATCGGTCCGGGTCAAGCGGCCGAGGGCGCGATCCGGAGCTGGAGCCCGTCCGAAAAGGTATCCGTTTTCCCAACCTGCCCTGCCCATACCCATCCGGAGAGCCTCGCGCAGAGGCGCAGAGGCGCGGTGGCGTTTTCGAGTTGGCTTGGAGGGAGGAGACCAATGCTCTACTCCCTGCCTTTGGGGGAGATTCATTAGATTTACCGTTTCCAACCACCCAAGCCTATTCCAGGAATCATCTCAACCCCGTAAGCAAACCTCCCCATTCCCCCTCTGCGCCTCTGCGCGAGTTCTCCCCATCCGGAGCCGGAAAGCCTCCCGCAGAGGGCGCGGTGACGTTTTCGACCAACCTATCGGGGTGGGTAG
>CALLYA010000438.1 GCA_937875495.1 uncultured Verrucomicrobiota bacterium | reverse complement strand
CTCGAATAGCTCGAATAGCTCGAATAGCTCGAATAGCTCGAATAGCTCGAATAGCTCGATTAGCTCGATTAGCTCGATTAGCTCGAGGCTATCCGAAAACCCCTTTGGGTCAGAACGAAAGGTTGCTGGGGCCGGATGGGGAGGTCTCCCGCAGAGATCGCAGAGGGCGCAGAGGATGACAGAGATGCGGAATTGCAGACACATCGGAGCTGTTTACTCCAACAGCTTTGGTCAGTTAGTGGGAATATTCTCTTAAAATTGGTTAGATGGACCACCGCATTGGACCTCACCCGCCCTCACGGCCTGGTCGAAAACGCCACCGCGCCCTCTGCGGGAGGCTCTCCGGATGGGCTTAGGGAGGGCAGGTTGGAAGCGGCGGCCTTTTCGGACGACCTCGGGCTCGATTAGCTCGATTCCCCCGACCCCGTCCCCCACCACCACTTCTTTTCCGACCGAGGTTGACGGATCGGACTTCGTCGCCTAACGTGGTGGCCGATCCGTAACGATGCTATGATGCGGTGGCACCCAACCGGGGCGCCCTCATTGCACAACACCCATCCAGGAGAGGTGTCGGAGTCTGGTTTAACGAGCACGACTGGAAATCGTGTGGGGTCTAACGGCCCTCGTGGGTTCGAATCCCACCCTCTCCGCCATGTCTTGATGCCATGAATTCATCATCGCGTCGTTCCGCGCTCCTTTACGGAGTCTCAGCCGCGCTTTTCGCAGCCATCCTTTACCTGGCAACCCTCTGCCTCGGTATAGACCCCGGAGCCAATCTCGAAATTGCCTCCGGTGCAGCAGGTTACGGCGGCACCCTGCCCCTCGACAACTTCCTCTGGATCGCCCTGCTCCGGGGCATGCACTGGCTCCACCCAGACCTGCTCATCCTCGGGCCCCGTATCGCCGCCATCCTCCTGACCCTCCTGTCCGGCCTGCTCATGGTCAGGACACTCTGCTGGATGCGGGCCGTCCCCCCGCCCACCGGCTTGGGCCTGCTCCCACCGCCCCTGCCCGAGATCCCGTCCGCCGCCTTCCAAGGCGCGTGCACCGCCGCAATCTACCTCTTCATCGCTCCTGTCCTCTGGCAGTCCAGCCTCGTCGGAGAACCGGGGCTGGCAGCCCTTCTGCTGCTCGCCGTGATCATCGAACGCCTCGCCGCGGCACCCGCACAAGATCAGTTCCATCCACTCGTCGTCGCAGACCTCAGTTTCGGCTTGCTCGTGGTTCTCGATCCTGCCGCCCTCTTCCTCGCGCCCCTTGTCGCATGGGCCAATAACCACGCACTACGCAGGATCGGACGCTTCGATTTCCCAGCCATCGCCACCTGCTTGGTCGTCACCCTCCTCGGCGCACTCGCAGCCATCATCGCCCTCTCCGTTCATATGGGCGCCGCCCAGGCGCAGCTCTCCCCATCCGAGCGGCTTCGCATCGAGCAACTCGGTACCAGCGGCCCCTTGGCTGTCTATCTCGCCGCCCAAATGCACCCCCTCAAGGCGCTGCTCGCCTCCCCCATCGCCCTCCTCCTTCCAGTCCTTGCAACACTCCCACTCATCCTGATCGCCTACGGTCGACGCCTGACCCTGCATTACGGCCTCGGCTTCCTTCAATCGTGGAATCGCACCCTGCTTTTCCTCGCCCTGCCCATGGGTCTCGCTCTGCTCGCCTTTGAACAGCCGTGGCGCCTCGCTCATCCGGACCGCCCCGCCCTCTTTGTCTTCTGGCTGACCGCACTCTGGACCGGATGGCTCCTTCAGGAAGGGCTCCTGTTCCTGCTCCCGAATGAGGACTCGGAATCATCCAAACCCATCCGTTGGTTGCGCATCGCCAGCGCCGTCGTGCTCTCTCTCCTGCTCCTCCTACCCGCCGTCCTGCACCTGCCACGCCTTGATCGCACACCCATCGCCTCCGCTCAGCCGGCCGTCAGCCTCATCCGTGTCAGCCTCTCCGCCGAGCGACATCCTATCGGCTACCTGGGCGCCATCAGCGATCTCGTCCGTTTCGTCAGTGGGACCTACGGACTCGCCCCCGACCTGGTCGACTTGGGGCGGCCTCGCTATGCAGGACAGGATCGACTGCTCTGGCAGCAATTCGATCGGGTCTACCGTGGAACCGCCTCCCAGGCCGACCTGGAAAGTTTCCAACAGCTGGACCTCCTCGCCAGCCCACAGGCCATGACCGCCTATCATCGGCCTCTCCCCTTTGCCATCCACGGCCTGTTCTATCAACCCGCACTCAGCCTTGAACACCTCGATGCGGAGGCCATGCACCAACAGAACCTCCAGATCTGGGGGGCCTTTTTTAAGGAGTGGCCCGCACGCCACCTGCGAACAGAGCTGACCCACGCCAACCTGCTCCCTGTGGACTCCTATTTTGCGCGGGTGCTCAACGACCTCGCCTGCATTCTCGCACACCTCGATCGCACCGATTTCGCAGCGTTCTGGATCGAAAAAGCCTATCAACTCGACCCCGACAATCCCGTCATCACCCTCAACGCACACGAGCTGTGCCTTCCAATCACACACCATCGCCTCGCCCACGCCCGCCACACCCTGGCTTCGCATTCGCCGCAGCCCTCCCCCGACGCCTTCGGCTACCTGATCGGTCACGAGACAAGCCCCATTTTCAAAACCGCATGGGCTGATGCCCTCTTTCATTCCGCACCTCCCGCCTTTTCCGTGCTCCCATCCGATACGAGTCGACAGCCGGAAGCGATCGCTCCCTCCGCCCTGCTCGATTTCATGGGTACCACCCCCCGGAATATCACCGCTCCAACCACTCCGACCGGAGACGCACCATTCGAAGGCTCCTTCGAAGACGCCATCACCCGAGCCCAAAACCTAGTCCTCCTTGACGATCCCCAAAACGCCGAGCCGTTCCTCGCTCAGGTCCGCCGGCAGTTCTCCGGAGAACCAAGGCTCGCTCTGATCGAGGCAGCGCTCGCCGTGGTGGAGAAGGACTGGAAACGCGCGGAATTTCTCTACCGCAGTGTCCTTGACCAGAGCCCCCGGGACCGCTCCGCCCGCATCGGTCTGGCCGTCACACTCTCCCAATCATCACGCCCCCAAGAGTCGCTGGATCTGCTCAAGCCGATCATCGACTCACCCGCTTCCGATCAGGAAGCCAAGGCCTTGCTCCCCATCGGGATCGACCTGGCCGAGCAGCTCGGACAGTGGGATTTGTGCGAATTGTGGCTTCGCCGAATCCGCGATCTCTACCCTGGCACCGCTTCCATCCCCTGGCTCGAAAGACTCGTTGTGAACTACTGGCGCCAGGGCCGCATGCAACGCATGGAAGCAGCCTGCGCGGAACTGCTCGCCCTCGCACCCAACAGCGGTACCGGCATTCTTTACCAGGCACGTACCGCCCATCGCCGGATCGATGAGGCCCGAATCCAGCTCGCCCCGAATGCAGGTTCGCCCCCCCAGTCCGAAGGCTGGCCACAATCTCCCACCCAACAGGCCACACTGCTCGTCAGTGTCTATGATATTTACGAGCAGGGCTTGGGACACCTAGAAGCTGCCTTCGCATTCCATAACCAGGCACGCCTCGCACTCGACCTCCATCGCCTCGAACAACGGCACCCCGGCAGCTCCAGCCCCCCCGCCCAGGGTTGGCTCGGCGAGGCCCAACACAAGGCAGCCCGCGCCGTCGAACTCGAAACTGACCTCGTCCCCGCACTCGTCACCCTGGGCCAAATCCTGGTCCTGCAAGCCGCATCCGCGGATCAGGCCAGCCGCGATGCCCAACTCCTGGAGGCCGATCGAGCCCTGGAACGTGCCGCCGATGCCGCCGGCGCTAATCCCCCGGCCGAGCTTTTGCTCTATCGTGCCCAGTTCCATTGGCTCTCCGGCCAGACCGCCATCGGCGACAGCTACGCCAGACAGGCACACAACCGTGGCCTCCCCCAGTCGGTCATCGACCAAGCCCACGCCGAGGTCCGTTGACGTAACACGACTTCGCAGGCTGCGGCACGCGGCTCTCCGGGGGAGAGGTTTGGAAGCGGGTGGGAAGGTGAAAGGTAAACTTGGAAGACGCGAAGACACGAAGGTTCGGAAGGAGAGGTTTGTGTGCCCGGTTGCGGTGATCCCCGCAATTGCCTCGGTCCGCTGGTCACGGTAAACCAAATAATTTCCCTAAAAGGTAGGGAACAAAGCATTGCCACTACCCACTCCCGTGGCCAGGTCAAAACGCCACCGCGCCTCTGCGCGAGGCTCTCCGGATCCGGATGGGCCGTCACTTCCCCCTTCCCTCGCACGCGCTTCCCTTGTACAGTGGCCGCGTATAAGGAGACCTCGTTCATGCCCGGCATACCGTTCGCCTTCAGCCTTTTTCCCTTTCGATTCCAACACCAATCCCGATCGATCCTCGACCGCGGCCGGATTGCCGCCCGTCGGCGGCGCATGTTGCTCACCCGGCTGCGTCCCCTGGTTCATCAGTCCGCACCCCCGGCCGCGCCCGATTCAGACCCCGAGCCGACACTGCCTCACGAGGTCAACCTCGCCCCGCCCTCAACCCGCCGCCTGACCAGTACCGAGGCCCACGAGATCTACGATTCCCTCGCTCAGAGCCTCATGCGCTTTCACCATGCCACCCAGCATATGCAGCCGATCGGTGATCGGCTTGAACATCCCTTTTCCACCCAGGATTGGACCCGGCTGCTGCGCAATAAACTCCTGCCACAGATGCAGGGCGAATTGCTCATGATCGTCGCCGTCGCCGGCGCAACGAACACCGGCAAAAGCACCATTTTCAACCAGCTGGTCGGTGAACAGCGCAGCCCTGAACGGGTCACCGCCGCCGCAACCAAGCAAGGCCTCGTCGCCGTCCGGCCCAATCTCATCGAAAAATGCCTCGGTAGTGAGGGCGAAGGCCTCTTCCCTGAATTCAGGGTCCGCCGCCTGACCCGCCCGGAAGAGGTCCTTGAAACCTACGATCAGGACTCCATCTTCGTCGCCGAAAGCAACCATATCCCGCCCAATCTCGTCCTCTTCGACACTCCCGACATCAACTCCATCCTGAAGGAGAACTGGGAGATCGCCGAAAAGATCATGTTCGCTTCCGACGTGATCCTCGCAGTGCTCCACCCAGTCGCATACGCCGATAAAAAGGTCGTCGATTTCTGCCGCAAAGCCGAGGAAATGGGCCGTACCGTCATCCCGGTCGTTAACATGATCGATCCGCGTGATCTGCATATCGTCCTGAACGATTTCCAGCAGAAGAGCGGACTCGATTTCGAGTACGCCTTTTGGCTGGAGAACGACCCGGGCATGCGCCAAGGCAAACACCGAGAAGTCCTCTCCGTCTCCTCCGGCGCCCCCCTCCACCAAACCCTCAGCGAGCTCGACTTCTATCGAATCAAATCCCGCGCGGTGGTCTCCTCACTCGAGGTCTTTCTCGTGAGCGCCGAAAAGACACTGCGGATTTTGGAGGAACGTACCCACCCCTTCCGTGCGGTTGCACGCGAGCTCGATCGCGAACTCGATCGCGCCGCCGATGCCGCCGTCAAAAAGGTGCCCTTCGGACGCATGCTCGAACTGGTCGAGGAGTTTGCCCAAGACAAACGTCCCCGTATCCTGCGCGGCCTGATGTTCCCGTTCAACCTCGCCTTCCGACTCGCACGCGAGATGGGGCGCGGAACCCAGAGCGGCTTCCGCTGGATCCTGAACCGCCTGCGCGCAGGCGAGCTCGATCTTCCGATTCAGGCGAGGTTCGAAGAGAACGATCCCGAGCTGATCGTGGAGGTCGCCGAGGAGCTCTTCGGCAAAATCGAGGCTCTCACCGATGCCGCCCGGGAAGACGTCACCCAGCTCTTTCGCAAACACCTCACCTATGCCAACCGCCAGAGCCTCGCAGCCCGTATCCGCAAAGCAGCAGAAGACCTGCCGGACTATTCCGAATCGTATCGTCAGGATACCTTTACCCGCCTCCAGGAATGGTGGGAGGCAAATCCATCCCGTACCAGCGCGTTCCTGCTGACCGATTTCCTGGTCGCCGTGCTCCCGACCGCCGTCGCATTGCCGGTCGCAGTTTTCACCGGCGGGATCCATGCCCAGGAAATCCCATGGATCAGCGCAGCGGCACTCACGCCGTTTGTCAATAAACTCTTAGAGATCATGGGCGTACCACTGCGCCGTATGGCCGTCGAGTGGCGTCAGGAACGGATCGATCGGATCCGCACCATCCTCGCCGACGAAATCACCAAGGAGCTGATGGAAGAGCTCGGCCCCATCGCCAACCTGACCGTCAGTAACGACTTCAGCGAGATGACCCGCGCCCTCGACGAGATCCGCAACTGCAACCGCAAAATGCGAACGTGACGCGGCACGACTTCGCGTGCCGCGGCCCTTGGGCTTCAAGCCCAAGGGCGAGGTCGGAGGTTCGCAGCACGCCTGCGCGTGCTGCTGCACGGGGGCCCAGGCCCCCGTGCGAGGTCGGAGGTCCGCTGTGGGTGGGGTGTAGCAGTAGACTTGAGGACGTTGAGCCGGCTGATGGCCGGAGGTGGGGCCTTGCGGGCGGTGGGGTGTGCTTGGT
>CALLYA010000437.1 GCA_937875495.1 uncultured Verrucomicrobiota bacterium | reverse complement strand
ATTGAATCGGTATCACTGAAAATAACCCCAAAAAAAGTAGGCTGCAGAGCATGGAACCTACCCACCCCGATAGGTTGGTCGAAAACGTCACCGCGCCCTCTGCGGGAGGCTTTCCGGGTCCGGATGGGGAGGTCAGGTTGAGAATGCGGCTACCTTTTCGGACGACCACTATCTACTCACTGCCCTTAGGGCCAAAGGCCCCTCAGAGCACGCCCTTGGTACTCGGTACACCCGTCATGCGGGGGTCATTCTCGATCGCCGTCCGCAGCGCGCGCGCGGCGCCCTTGAACAGCGCCTCGGCGATGTGGTGCAGGTCCTTGCCATACAACACTTCCATGTGCAGGCAAATACGGCTCGTCATCGCAAACGCACGCCAGAACTCCTCTACCAGTTGGAACGGCATCGCACCGACCATCGCCCCTGGCGCCGTAGTAATCGGCTGATAGTGCAAGAAGGGACGTCCGCTCAGATCGACGACCACACGCACCAGCGTCTCGTCCATCGGAAGGAACGCACTCCCATACCGGCGAATCCCTTCACGCTTGCCCAGCGCCTCGTCCAAGGTCGTACCCAACACCAAACCGCTGTCTTCAACCGTGTGGTGAGGGTCAACATTCAGATCGCCGTCCACCTTGATGTTCAGGTCGATGAGCGAGTGTCGGGCAAAGAGCTCCAGCATGTGATTGAAAAAGCCGATTCCCGTCGCGACCTGGGAGCTGCCGAGCCCGTCCAGAAACAGTTCCGCTTCGATCTTGGTCTCGCGCGTCTGGCGGACCCGTCGGGCCTGACGCACATTCTCCTCATGACTCCGCATTATGCGCCTCCATTCAGGGCGTGACCGTTCCGTCCAGTTCGTCCACCACGCTCAGAAAACGGTCCATCTGAGCGTCTGTCCCTATACTGATGCGAATGCAATCGTCCACGCGAGACCCCGCAAAGTACCGCACCAGAACCGCCTTTTCCCGCAAGCTCCCCAGCCAGGCCCGGGCGCTTCCCCGTGCCGGCCGCGCCAGAAGGAAATTCGCAGAAGAGGGGTACACCTTCCACCCGCGACGCTGCAGCTCGTTCGCCACCCGTTCACGCGTGGCTACCACCCGTGCGCATTTCTCCTGAATCCGAGGCCACTGCTCCAGTACCGCCAATCCCCCCGCCTGCGCCAAGACATCCAGATTGTAGGAATCGCGGACCTTGTGCAGCTGCTGAGTCAATTCCGGCTGAGCCAGGACCCAACCGACACGGAGCCCAGCCAGGCTCGCACTCTTGCTCAGCGTTCGCAGCACAACCACGTTCTCATAGCGTAGGACCAAGTCGTCCGCCGCGTCAGGGCCGAAGTCGACGTAAGCCTGGTCGATCACCAGGATCCCCTGCAATGCCTCCGCCAGCCGGCACAGCTCCTCGCGTCGCCACGCGCGCCCCGTCGGGGCATTGGGGTGAGCAATCAATGTCAGATGTGCATCCTCCCTGAAGCCGTCCAATGGCAGCGCATGCGCATCGAGATCGAACGGTACGGCCGATACCCGAGCACCCTGGATCTCCGCGAGGGTCGTGTACAGCGAATAGGTCGGATCCGGATACTGAATCCAACCGCCTTCCGGAACCGCCACACGCACCAAGATTGTCAAGGCCTCATCCGAGCCGTTCGTACAGGTGACCCATTCCGGGCCGACCCCAAACCGCGCGCCGATCGCCGAGCGTAACGCCACCGAGGTCGGCTCCGGGTAGCGCCGTAACAACTCCCCATCAATCCGCCTCCGGATCGCATCCAGCACCTCGGCGTCGGGAGGATACGGGTTCTCGTTGGTGTTCAGCTTGATCAGATCCGGGATCCGCGGTTGCTCGCCCGGCACGTACTCGCGCATGCGCTGGATGTCCTCGCGGACCAACCCACTGCGCAAGATTTCATTACGGTCACTCATGACGTCCCTGCCGTCGCTTTCCTTGGGTGGAACCGGTTCGAATCGTCACGGAGCACGCATGCGCATCCAGTCCCTCGACCCGTCCGAATTCCTCCACCACAGGCCCCTCCCGCTCCAAGGCGGTCTGCGTGTACTCCACCATGCTCGTCTTGCGCTGGAACTGATCCACGGTCAGCCCACTGAACGACTTGCCCGCACCGCCGGTCGGTAGGACATGGCTCGGACCGGCCGTGAAATCGCCGAGCGGAACGGGACTGTACCCGCCGATGTAGATGGCGCCCGCCGTGGTCACCGCCGCGGCCACCTTGCGCGCATTGGCGGCATGCACCTGGACATGCTCCGGAGCGAACCGGTTGGCCATTTCAATCGCCTGCTCCATCGAACGTACATGCACCAGCCAGGTCCCACGCTCCAAAACCTTCGCGATGTAGTTGCGCCGGCTGAGCGATTCCACCTGACGATCCACCTCCGCTTGCACCTGCTGGATCAACTTCTTCGAAGTCGTCAGTAGGACCACTTCCTCATGCCCCGAGCCATGTTCCGCCTGCGCCAGAAGATCCGCCGCCACCCAATCGGCACGCGCCGTCGAGTCCGCCAAGACCAGCAACTCGCTCGGCCCCGCCAGGAGATCGATCGCGACACGGCCGACCATGAGCTGCTTGGCGGCAGTGACATAAGCGTTGCCGGGACCCACAATCTTGTCGACCGCTGGGATCGTCGGAGTGCCCAACCCCATCGCGGCGATCGCCTGCGCACCACCGACTCGAAAGACCCGATCTGCACCGGTCAGATAGAGCGCGTACAACACCTCCGGCGCGACACTTCCACCCGCCCCGGGCGGTGTACAGACAATCACCTCCCGCACACCGGCTACCTTCGCAAACGGCACAGTCATCAATACCGTCGAGGCCAGAGGCGCCGTCCCACCCGGGACATACACCCCGACCCGGCCGATCGGGTCGAACTTCTCACCCAAGCGCACCCCGGGACGCACCACACGAGACCAGCTCTTGCGTCTCCCGAGACGGGCAAAGGCCTTGACGTTGCTCAGGGTCGCGCGCGCCGCGCGCCGGAACTCCGGCGAGACCAAGCGCCCAGCAGCCTTGCACTCCTCCCGCGAGATCTCCCACTGCGCAGGCGGTAGGTCGACATCGTCAAACCGCGCGGTGAACGCCTGCACCGCCTCGTCACCCTGCGTACGCACCGAGTCGATCACGCCACGTACAATCTCCAATACATCCGTCGGAAGTTCACCCTGGCGGTTTAATCGCGCACTCAGCTCATCGAACCCCGAATCTTTGTATGAAACCTGCTGCATCGGTCTGCACCTCGCTGCCGCGTCCTCATCATTCCCATTCAATCGTGGCCGGCGGCTTGGAACTGATGTCATAACACACCCGATTCACGCCGCGCACCTCGTTGATGATCCGATTGCTGATGCGGGCAAGCACCTCCGGCGGTAGCCGCACCCAATCCGCCGTCATCGCATCCACACTCTCCACCACCCGCAGCGCGATCAGGTTCTCATAGGTCCGACCGTCCCCCATCACACCCACCGTCTTCACGGGCACCAGCACCGCGAACGATTGCCACACCTTGTAGTACAAGTCGGCCTTCCGCATCTCGTCGATCACGATCGCATCCGCCTGGCGAAGGATCTTCAGACGCGACCGCGTGACCTCGCCGAGCACACGCACGGCCAGGCCGGGACCCGGAAACGGCTGGCGATGCACCATCTCGTGCGGCAACCCTAGCTCCTCACCCACCTTGCGGACCTCATCCTTAAACAACGTTCGCAACGGTTCCAACAGCTTGAATTTCAGGTTCTTCGGCAAACCGCCTACGTTGTGATGGCTCTTGATCGTCGCCGCGGGGTTGCCGCCGACCGGAATGCTCTCGATGACATCCGGATAGATCGTGCCCTGCGCCAGGAACTTGGCCGGCCCAACCCGCTTCGCGCTCTCACTGAAGACCTTGATGAACTCATGCCCGATCAGCTTGCGCTTGCGCTCCGGTGAGGTCACACCCTTCAGCCTGTCCAAAAAACGGTCCGCCGCCCGCTCCACAACCAGCTTGAACTCGAAATGGCTCCCGAACATCTTGCGGACCATCTGGACTTCGTTCATCCGTAGCAGACCGTTGTCGACGAGGATCGCCGTCAATTGCCGACCGATCGCATGGTCGATCAGAGCCGCCGTCACCGAGGAGTCCACCCCACCGCTCAGCCCGAGAATCACTCGGTCATCCCCGACCGTCTCCTTGATCTCCTGCGTCGCTTGTCGGACGAAGACTCCCATCGACCAATCGCATCGACAACCGCAGAAACGTGTCAGGAAGTTGCGGAGAATGTCCGCGCCATGCGGTGTGTGTACCACCTCCGGATGGAACTGGATCCCGACTCGCCGACCGTCCTTGGCCACCATCGCCGCATACGGCGCACCGTCCGAATGCGCCACCGACGTCCAACCCTTGGGCAGCTTCGCCACCCGGTCGCCATGGCTCATCCAGACCCGCATCTCCTTCGGGAGATCCTGAAACAGCGGGTTCGTGCCATCCTTGACCTGAAGCGTGGCCGGACCGTATTCACGCACGGCCCCCTTCTCGACACGCCCCCCCTGCGCATGCGCCAACAGTTGCATGCCATAGCAGATCCCAAGCATCGGAGTGTCCAGCTCGAATAGGGACTCGTCCGGATGAGGAGCATCTTTCTGATACACGCTGTAGGGGCCACCGGACAGGATGATGCCCTGAGGCGCCTTCGCCATCAATTCGGCGACCGGCGTACCATACGGCAAGACTTCCGAATAAACCCCGATCTCACGGACCCTGCGCGCGATCAGTTGTGAATACTGACTCCCAAAGTCAAGAATGATGACTCGTTCCATCGACACTCCTCGATTTTCAGTCCTCCAAAACCAGACACCGGGCGTCGCAGCCCTCGGCCAATGCTGAACCCATGCCTCGCGCCCAAACACAACGGTTCCGTTCCGCTGCGATCCCTGACTGAATCCTGGAAAAGGGTTGCATCAGAGCCCACACCATCGACCACAGCAGCAACTCTATCAAAAACAAAAGCCCGAAGAAATCAACTTCCTGAACCAGCGAAAACAGAACATGACGCCCCCCCCCAGCCAATGGTTGCCGATCCGTCCGATCATTGTCGCGATCGAAATCGAAATCGAAATCGGGATCGATTCCTGTTCTGGTTGGCATCTGGCCCTCATGGACCGCTCAAACTTCGCTGCCAAGTTGTGTCATCACCGAACACCCGGTTTCTCATGTCCGAATCCTATCCCGCCTCCTTTTGATAGCGAGACCGATCTTGCTTTGCGATTGACCTTTCCGGCCGATCTCAAGCTCGGCCCAGAAACGTACACGTACACAGCGAAGCGGTACACGTTCACGTACACGATGATGCGGCGAGT
>CALLYA010000436.1 GCA_937875495.1 uncultured Verrucomicrobiota bacterium | reverse complement strand
CGTGAACGTGTACCGCTTCGCTGTGTACGTGTACGTTTCCGGGCCGAGCTTGAGGCCGTCCGAAAAGGTTCATGGCGAAGCTAGATCGGGGTCGGGGTCGCTATCGGCATCGGTATCGAATGGATGCGTGGTGGGATTCGGGCATGAGAAACCGGGTGTCCGGTCACTGACACTATTTGGCAGCGAAGTTTGAGAGGTCCATGATGGCAGGTGCCAACCGGAACAGGAATCGATTCCGATTCCGATACCGACCCCGACCCCGATTCAGACAATGATCTGACTGATCGGCAACCATTGCATGGAGGAGACGCATGCAGGAGAGGGCCATTTCGGACGGCCTCCGGCTAGACCGGCGGGGTTAGGCGGTACGACTTTCCAACCATGCGCCGATCTTATGGGCGGCGAATTTCCCGGCGCCCATGGCTTCGATCACGGTAGCGGCCCCGGTGACGATATCTCCACCGGCGAATACACCGGGGATATTGGTCATGAGGCTATCGTCGGTCTGGATATTGCCACGGCGATTCAGAACGAGTTCCGGCCAGCTCTTGGTCAGCATCGGGTTCGGGCCTTGGCCGATGGCGAAAACGACCTGATCGACATCCAGGATGTGTTCACTGCCTTCGATCACGACCGGTC
The DNA here is from genome assembly GCA_937875495.1 of uncultured Verrucomicrobiota bacterium. GTDB lineage: Bacteria > Verrucomicrobiota > CALLYA01 > CALLYA01 > CALLYA01 > CALLYA01. The sequence continues at coordinate 18,749 of CALLYA010000436.1, read as the reverse complement.
GTGGCCGGCCGGAGGCATCCGCGTCACCGAGGCGCATTTTGTGGCATACCAGGCCTTTCACGGCATCGTTCTCGTCCCCGAGAATCTCGATGGGAGCGGTCAGCTCCAGGACCTGGACCCCCTCCTCGAGTGCGTGTTCGATCTCCTCGGCGCGGGCGGGCATTTGGGCCAGTGACCGGCGGTAGACCATGGAGACCTTCTCCGCACCGAGCCGGAGCGCGCAGCGGGCGGCATCGCAAGCGACGTTACCACCGCCGATGACGGCGGTATGTCGGGCGGGCAGGACCGGGGTGGAATGATCCTTGCGGTAGGCCTTCATCAGGTTGACGCGGGTGAGGAACTCGTTAGCGCTGTAGACATTCTTGAAGTTCTCGCCCGGAATACCGGGGAAGACGGGGAGTCCTGCGCCGGTACTGATAAAGACGGCATCGTAGCCTTGATCAAGGAGATACGGGACGGTGACAGCGGTTCCGATCGGCTGATTGAGGCGGACGTCGACGCCCAGCTTGGTGAGGGTTTCGCACTCGGCCTGAACGATCTTTTTCGGGAGCCGGAACTCGGGGATACCGTAGATGAGGACACCGCCCAGGGCGTGGAGCGCTTCGAAGGTGGTGACTTGAAAACCCATGGATGCGAGTTCAGCGCTGGCGGTGATACCGGCGGGTCCGCCACCGATGACGGCGATCCGCCACGGTTTTTTCTCGGTGGGCGGGGTGATTTCCGGCGGCCCGTTCTGGGCGTCCCAATCGGCGACAAACCGTTCCAGGCGGCCGATGGCGACGGGCGCCTGTTTGCGGCCGACGATGCAGAGCTGCTCGCACTGGGTCTCCTGGGGGCAGACACGTCCGCAGATGGCAGGCAGTTTATTGTGGCGTTTGAGTGCCTCGGCGGCGCTGCGGAAGTCGCCTTCTGCGACGTGCTTGATGAACCCCGGGATATCGACGTTGACGGGGCAGCCCTTGACGCATTCGGGGTTCTTACACTGCAGGCAGCGGGCGGCTTCGGCCATGGCCATAGCGGGTGTATAGCCGAGGGCGACCTCTTCGAAATTGGTGATGCGGAAAGTGGGATCTTGAACAGGCATTGGCACCCGGCCGGTCTTTTGCCGTTTGAGGCGTTTTCCGGCGGCGATCTCGCTGGCCTCGTGCTCCTGTTCGCGGTAGGTGCCCATGCGGCTGAAGAAGAGGTCCCAATTGATCTTGTGCGCGTCGAATTCGGGTCCGTCGACGCAAGTGAATTTGGTCTCCCCGCCGACCTCGACCCGACAGCCGCCGCACATGCCGGTGCCGTCGACCATGATGGTATTGAGGCTCACGATCGTTGGGATCTCGTATTGGCGGGTGAGGTCTGTGACCACGCGCATCATGATCGGGGGGCCGATGGCGACGACACGGTCGATTTTGGTACCGCTGTCGATGACTTTCTGCAGGGCGTGTGTGACGAAGCCCTTTTCGCCGCGGCTACCGTCATCGGTGACGACGGAGAGCTGATCGGAGCATGCGCCCATACGTTCCTCCCAGAAGAGGAGGTCTTGGTTGCGCGCGCCCAGGATGCTGATTACGTGGTTGCCTGCCTCTTTAAGGGCGCGTTGGATCGGGTGGAGCGGGGCGATGCCGAGCCCGCCGCCGATACAGACAACGGTGCCGAAGTTCTCGAGCTCGGATGCATGCCCGAGCGGGCCAACGATATCCTGCATGCGCTGCCCCTGTTGCAGCGAACAGATCTGATGGGAGGAGACACCGACGTCCTGGATCACCATGGTGATCCAGCCCGCCTCGCGGTCGAAATCCGCGATGGTCAGGGGGATTCGCTCCGCATTTTCGTCGACCCTGACGACGATGAACTGTCCCGCCTTAGCGAAGCGCGCGATGGTCGGGCAGTAGACTTTGAACTCTTTGATCGCTGGTGAGATGTCGACCTTCTCGAGGATCTTGTTCCAGTTTTCGTTGGGGGCGTTGAGGATATTGAAACGGGTCTGCTCGTTGCCCTTACAGACCTCGGGAGACGGGATGGTCAGATCCATGGTCGCGCGTTCCTATGCTAGATTAACGATCTTTCAGTTGGCCCAAGCCGTTTTTCTGAAAGGTCCATCAAACCATCATGGGTATCGATGGACAACGAAAAAAGGCTGGGCCAAAGGCCTGAATTTCCGATTTACGGGTCGCGTTTTCCTTCGATCATCGCGGGAGACCCCAGCCTTGTCAAAGGTCTCTGGGGTCCCATTTCGAAGCCGGGTGTAGTCGGGCGGGTGGGATCACTCGGCGCCGAGATCGAGGCGTGTGACAGCGGGTGTTACACCGCCTCTGCCCAGGAAATAGGCGCGTGCCTTCACGGTTGCTTGGCGGTCGATGGTGAAGGGAGCGTGGTAGAGGATCCCGAACGGATCCGGCTCGCTGCCGTTGAGGGTGTAGACGATATCGGCCTCGGGGTAATCGGAGATGAGGGTGACCTGGGTGTGGCCGTCAGGCTCGGCGGGCGCTGTTTGGATCTCGACGCTGGGTGGTGCCGCGTAGAGTTCCAGGGTGTGAAGCGTGGGACAGGCCAAGGCGTCCAGAATTTTAAAGCGGACGGCGTCGGCGGCGATGGTATCGAATCGGACGACCTTTCGATTGCCGACGGTGGTGCCGGTAGCGACGTTCCGCCATGCTCCGTCGACGCGAGCGGAGACCTCGAACTTGGCGATCCTCTGACCGAGCGGGATGAATTCCTGTGCGACGAGATGGTTGATGGGTGTGACGGCCTCCAGCTCGACCTGGAGTATGCCCTGTCTGAGCTCGTCATCAGCGGCCCAATAGGTGTCCGGATGACCGTCGGTGACCAAACCGGCGCTGAAGCGGTCGTCATTGCCGCGGACATTGGATGCGGTCACAGGCTTACCGATAGCTAGATCGCGACTGAACACCGCATCGCGGGCGGCTTTGAACTCCATGAGCCGGCGGGCGTCGTTTTCGTGCACGAGGCCCCGGCGGTCGACAGGGATATTGAGCAGGAGCGAGCCGTTGTTCCCCCAGGCGTTGTAGTAGATCTGCATCAGGCGTTCGACCGTTTTCTGGTCGTTATCCTGGCTTGCGTGGTAGTACCAGCCGGGCCGAATCGAGACATCCACCTCGGGTGGAAGCCAGTGTGTACCGTCGGCGTGGCCTTCGCCGAGCTCGCGGTTTCTGCCGGGGATACCGGGATAGAACTCGTCGCGGCGGAGGGGCGCCCAGGTCGTCTCGCTGCTGTCGCCGCCTTCGTTACCGACCCAGCGGATATCGGGTCCTGCGTCGCTGAAGATGAGGGCGTTGGGCTGGCATCGGCGGACCTGTGCGATGAAGGCGGGCCAGTCGTACTCCTGCCGTTTGCCGTTGGGGCCTTCGCCGCAGGCGCCGTCGAACCAGACCTCGAAGACCTCGCCATAGTTGGTGAGGACCTCTTCCAGTTGATTGAGGAAGTAGGCGTTGTACTTAGGCGAGTCGCCATAGGTTGGCTGATTCCGATCCCAAGGGGAGAGGTAGACTCCGAATTTCAGGCCGAACTCCTTGCATGCGTCCGAGAGTTCGCGCAGCAGGTCGCCCTGGCCGTCCCGCCAGGGACTGTTCTTGACGGAGTGCTCGGTGTATTGAGAGGGCCAGAGGCAGAAGCCGTCGTGGTGTTTGGCGGTGATGATGATCCCCTGCATACCGGCCTCTTTAAAGGTGCGTGCCCATTGTCGGCAATCGAGCTCGGTCGGGTTGAAGAGCTGGGGGGATTCGGTTCCTTCGCCCCACTCGCGATCGGTGAAGGTATTCATATTGAAATGGACGAACGCGTAGTAGCCGAGTTCGTGCCAGGCGAGTTGCCGGGAATGCGGGAGTGGGACGAAGGGCTCGGGCGGGTCGACTGCGTGCAGGTTGGAAGCGAGCCCGGCGACGAGGGCGAGAAGCGCTGCGATGGTTGGTTTCATGGGAGTGCGACTCCTTGAGCGTGTGCGTGGCGTTCCATTATGGGCAGGGCAGACCGGCGCCTGCGCGTAGGGTTTGCGCTAGGCGAGGATCGCCTGCTGCCAGGTCTGAAACAGGCTCCGGGGGAGGCATACCTCTTGAAGGATGGCCTCGACCTCAGAATCCCGCAGGCCTTGATAATCGATTTGGCGCGGTGTGACAATCCTTCCGAGGAGGTCGAGGGTGCCGGGGCTCAACAAGACCTGCGCCTGACCGGTGCCATAGCAGGCCGGCCGGTGTTTGGCACGTGGGAAGATGCCGAAGAGGCAGGCGTCACCGACGGCCCACGCAAAGGCGTTGACGAGCGGCTCGTTGCCATTGCCTGGGGGGTGAATCTGTCGCAGGTAGGCCAACGCATGGCGAAGCTCGGCCGACAGGTGGGTCAGGGAGGTGCCCAACCAGAGGGCGAGCGGGAGGAACGGCGCGCGGGCGAACCCGCGGTGTGGCTCAGCATTCGAGCCTTGGATCCAATCGATCACGCCCTCGGTGGGATTGAGGCCTGGGAGATTGAGCTGCTGAAGCAGTGGGGTTTGGGCGGCGGGCACGGCCTGGAGGTGCATATGATCCGGCGCACTGGCCCCGCACTGGGGGCCGTTATAGAAGACCACGAAGGTTTCTCCCAGGTTCTCGGCGAAGGCGAGCATTGTTTCCAGGGCGAAATCGAGGTCTTGCGGCAGGTGTTCACGAAGCGGGAGGGTGAAGTGTGGAACGAGGATGGGCCGGGGATTGCACAGGACCTGCCAATCATTTTGAAAGGCGATGCCCTCTTGTTCGGGGGGAAGGTTGTGTGGGCAGAGGAAGCAGGGGCGGGCGGCGATCGATTGCGGGTCGACCTTGGCGGTGACGCTGATGATCCGGCCGGGGTTCCACTGAAGTTCCATGCGCAGTCCGCCGATCAGGACGGTGCGGTACTCGCACGCGAGCAGGGCGTCGAGGCCGTCGGCCAGCATCGGCCATGTCTCGATCTGGCTCTTCCACAGCGCCTCGGCCTTTGCTGCCAACGCGGTCATCGGGTGACCTCGCGACCTGCGATTTGGCGGGCCTGGATCTCGAGCGTACGCAGCAGGTCCTTATACTGGTTGTACCGGTTTTGGGTTATGATCGGCAGGTCGGCGTCGCTGTTACCCTCCCATCTGCGGCAGAGGTAGAGCGGCTCGAAGATTCTGGCGACTGCGTAGTCCCTGGAGAGCCTCAGACTGATGGCGTAGTCCTCGCCGTAGCTGACATTCGGCAGCGGGTGAAGGCGCAGGACCTGGGTGCGGAAGCAGCGCGGGGCGCCGATGCCATTGACGCGCAGCAGGTTGTTAGGGCCGTTGGAATCGGTCCATTCCCGATGGTCGATGATCCCGGGTGGGATGGAATTGAGCTGGAAATCGACCATGGCATATGAGCCGACGAGCATGGCGTAGGGACCGGCCCGCAACCCGTCGACGATGTGCTGAAGCGCGGTGGAATCGGCGTAAAGATCGTCCGAATCGAGCTGGCAGGTGAACCGGCCGCACATGTTGGATTGAACGGCGTGATTCCAGCAGCCGCCGATTCCCAGATCGGTCCTGGTGGGGACCAGATGATTCAGGCGCGGCTCTCTTGCCGCGAGTTCGCTCAGGATTGTGCTGGTGCCGTCGTCGGAGTGGTTATCGACGACGAGCACGTTGAAAGGGAAGTCGGTGACCTGGCTCAGGGCGCTTTGGACTGCATCGGCAATGGTCCGGACCCGGTTTCGGACCGGAATGACGATGCTGGCCTCGACCGGAAACTCATCCGGCTCGGGGGGGAGCGGCCGGAGTGTTGCGGGGCGCAGGGCCTGGATACGTATCAAATGTTGGGTTGCGATTTGCTCCCGCTCGATTTGGATCTCGCGCTGCCTGGGATCGACGTAATCGAAGACGCGGCTGCCGGTGGGACGGTGATCGCTTTTTTGATAGGCGTAGAGCGGTTCGGGCAGGCGTGTGGGCAGGCGACGTTCAGAGAGGCGCAGCCGCAGTTCATACAGGGCGCTCATTCGTGAGGGCGCCAGTGGGTGGTCGGCAAGCGTCCTGCGCAGGTCAGCCAGGGACCAGGCCATCACGGGTCCGAAATCGAAGTCATCGCGAATGCTGCCGAGCTGATAATCGATGCCCGGCTCTGGCACGCGGTTTGTCTGGGTGATTTCCAGGGTGCGATCGGAATAGCAGATCGTGCCGTCGCAATCGGCCAGGGCACGGCAGATGCGCTCCCGGTCGCTGCTGGCAAGCCGCACTGGGGCGGAGAAGGTCAGCACGATTTCGCCCTCGAGTAGAGGGACGAGGCGGGTCCAGGTCGCGGAGGAGAGGGGGTGTTCATGGAAGGCGACCTGAAGGGCGGGGGATGGTGGGGCGGCCGATGCCTGTGGGGGCTGGAGCAAGATAATGCGCAGGGCGGACGCATGGGTCTTGACGAACTCGGCCAACAGGGCGGGTGACCAGTCATCAGGCGTGATAATAACGGCGTTATTCACGGGCGGTTCTCGGTCCGAGCCGGCATCGGCGGTGGGACTGAATCTGGCTGGAGTGGTTTCATTCGAAGGCGCCTTCTTTGAGGCGGCGCAGGTAGGTCCGGGTCTGTTGGGACACCCACCCGGAGAGTGCGAGGAGCCCGATCAAGTTGGGAATTGCCATGAGGGCGTTGAACGCGTCGGCCAGGGACCAGATGGTGCGGAGCCCGCCCATGGCGCCGACGAGCACGAGAGCGACATAGAAATAGCGGTAGGGTGTGATGGCTGATGGGCCGAAGAGGTATTCGGCGCAGCGGTCGCCGTAATAGGACCAACTGATGATGGTGGAGTAGGCGAAGAAGACCAGACCGAAGGCGACGATGACACGTCCCCAGGGCATGACGGTTTGGAAGGAATCCGCGGTCAGGGACGCGCTGGTGGGGACCGGATAGGGCAGCCCCTGTTCGTCCAGCAGTGGGATTGGGGGATCATCGGGGAGGGCGCCTGGCTGGGCGACGACCAGTCTGCCGTCCAGGGTCATGGTGGTATTCGGCGCGCCGATACCGTAGACGGTATCCCCTTGGCTGGAGCGGACCTGCCAGACATCCGCGGTAAGGATCACCAAGGCGGTCATGGAACAGATGATGATGGTATCGATGAAGGGTCCGAGCATGGCGACGAAGCCTTCGCGGACCGGTTCCGTGGTTTTCGCGGCGGCGTGTGCCATGGGTGCTGAGCCGAGTCCGGATTCGTTGCTGAAGACGCCGCGGGCGACGCCGAAGCGGATCGTCTGGGCGATACCGGCACCGAGGAACCCGCCACCGGCGGCGAACGGGGTGAATGCGTATTGAAAGATGGAGGCGAAGGCATCGGGGACGCGATTCCGGTGCAGGAAGAGCACGATCAAGGCGGAGATGATATAGAGGAGGCACATTCCGGGCACGATTTTGGCTGCGACGCGGGCGATCCTTCGAATACCGCCGAGGATCACGATCCCGACCAGGATGGCGAGAATGAGTCCGATCCAGAAGCTGGCGGGCTGATACGGCATGCCGAAGAGCGTGCGTGTACCGAGGAGGTTGGAGGGGAGGACCGATTGCAGCCCGTCTACGACGGAATTGGCCTGAACCATGTTGCCGATGCCGAAGGATGCGGTGAGGGCGAAGATGGCGAAGGACATGCCGAGCAGGGTGGCCCAGCGGCGGGTGCGCTCCTCGCCGGCGAGGCGAATGAGCCATTGGGGTCTGAATCCCTTTTCGAGGAAGTACATGGGGCCGCCGCTGGCGGAACCGTCCGGATGCACCTCGCGGAAGCGTTGAGCGAGGGTACAGGAAGTGAATTTGGTGGCCATTCCGACGACGGCGGTGACCCACATCCAGAAGACGGCGCCGGGACCGCCGAACGTGATTGCGGTAGCGACGCCGGCGATATTACCGGTCCCGATGGTGGCCGAAAGCGCGGCTGCCAGGGCTTGGAAATGGGTGATATCGCCGGAGTCTTCCTTACGGTCATAGGCTCCGCTGATGCACCGAAGGGCATGCCCGAGGTAGCGCACCTGCAGAAACCCCAGGCGGAATGTGAGGAAAAGGCCTGTCCCGACCAGGAGGACGATCATGGCCGGTCCCCACAAGATGGAGGCGACACCTCTGAGGAGTTCTTCAAACGTCATAGTCGCGTTCCTTTTGGCAGGGGGAAACGAGCAACCGCATGCATCGATCCCAGGATCGGGGGAACCGTCCGGCGAAGAGTCGGATCAGGAGCCTGGCCGGCCGGTGAGGGAAAGCCCGTCCGAAAAGACGCGTTCCTTCAGGCGTCGCCTCCAGGCAATGGTTGCCGAACAGTCGGGTCATTGTCTGAATCGGGGTCGGGATCGATTCCTGTTTGGTATGACACCTTGGCTTAATGCACCATGTAATTTCGCTGCCGAGTTTTTTAAGCTCCGCAAAATTGCGGTTTGGGTACCCGGTTTCTCGTGTCCGAATCCCACCCCGCGGATAGCGACCCCGACCCCGATCTTGCTTCGCCATGGACCTTTTCGGACAGCGTCGAGCGAGTGAGGCTGGAGGACTGTCGGCGGAGGGGGGACTGCTCTCCGGGCTCTGACCTCTATCGGTACCAGTGGGTGGTACCCGGGTGTGGACCGTCGACGGCGGTGAGGGCCATATGGTTTTCGCTCACCATTTTTCCGCTCTTATGGACGGTGATTTCGAGCTCCGGGTTTTCGGGGCAGACGAAGATCTCGTCCATTTCGATCAGGCCGTCCTTGATACTGCCGACAACTTTCGCGGTACAGGGATCGAACCCGCTGTTCTGCAACTCGGTGATCAAGCCGCTGATGGAGGAGCCGTTTTGCTTGAGGGACATGAGCGGCGGCTTATTGGGCATCATCCAATTGCCGGTGACGTTGTAGTTTTTCGGCTCTTCCTTTTCGGGTTCAGGCTTTGGTTTCTCCTGAGGGGGTGGGGTGGTTTCTGCAGTTTTCTCCGGTTCCTTGGTCTCCTTTTTGGAGTCACCACCGGAGCTACAGGCGACAGAGCAGAAGGCGATGGCCAAGCAAAGGGCAAGGCTTGCTGCAAACCCCCGAAGGGCATGTGCGATATTCATGGAAGTCTCCAAATGCCATACTGAACGCCGATTCACAGGGTATCTGAACCCCAATCGGGTGAAGGCGAAAAGATCCTATATTGGGAAAAACTACGAATGTACTTCTGATCTCCAATTGCGGTTGGGATTGCAACTCCAATCAGGGCTTTTCCCTTCCCCTGCTTGCGATGGTACGGTAAAGAGTCAAGGCGGAAAATCCCACGCTGCGGTGCTGGGATCAAAAGAGATGAAGGGGTGCTGGACGGTGAAATTGGGGGCTCACTCCAGGGAGGGAGAGCAGTGGTGATGAAGTTCAATCGATGGAGTTGCGGGGTGTGCCTTGTCCTGGTGTGTTGTGCATGGTTCCCGACCAGCGGCATGGCGGCGGACCCGAAGCCGAACATCATTTTTGTCCTGGCCGATGACCTGGGTTACGGCGATCTCGGCTGTTATGGCGGGTCGGTGATCCAGACGCCGTGTCTGGATCGAATGTCGGCGGAGGGGATGCGCTTCACCGATTTTTACGCGGGCTCGACGGTGTGCGCGCCGTCGCGTTGTGTCCTTATGACGGGGCGGCATCTCGGAAACGCCCGGGTGCGTGGCAATGCGGCCAATCCGATGCATCAATCGCTTTTGGCGGAGGATGTGACGGTGGCGGAAGCATTGAAGACGGCCGGCTATACGACCGCGCTGATTGGGAAATGGGGATTGGGGGAACCGGGGACTCCTGGTCTGCCGAACGATCAAGGATTCGACTATTTTTTCGGTTACCTGAGTCAGACGCATGCGCACAACTACTACCCTGAGTCCCTCTGGCTGAACAGGGAGAAAGTATTCCTGCGCAATGAGGTGCAGCAGATCGGCTCGGGTCTGGGTGGGGCTGCGACCAAGAAGGTTGATTATTCCCACGACCTCTTTGTTGCCGACGCGCTGCAGTACATCCGTGACCACCAGGCGGCGCCGTTCTTTCTCTACCTGGCGCTGACGACTCCGCATGCGAACAATGAAGCGCGGGGGGCGCATGGAGACGGGCAAGAGGTGCCCGATTACGGTCAGTATGCCGATCTCGACTGGCCGAATCCGGACAAAGGGCAGGCGGCGATGGTCAGCCGGATGGACCGGGACATGGGGCGGATTTTCGATCTCTTGAAGGCGCTCGATTTGGACGAGCGCACGCTAGTGATCTTCAGTTCCGACAACGGGCCTCACCGGGAAGGCGGCAATGACTTGGAGCGGTTCCGTCCGTCCGGACCGTTTCGCGGGATCAAGCGTGCGCTTTACGAGGGTGGAATTCGGGTCCCGATGATCGCGCGATGGCCTGGCCGTGTGCCCGAAGGTTCGACGTCGTCGCACATCGGCTACTTTGGGGATTGGATGGCGACGGCCTGTGAAATCGCGGGTATTGCGCCTCCCGAGGAGGGGCTTGACTCGATCAGTTTCCTTCCGGCCCTGACTGGGCGTGCGGGGGAGCAAGCGAAGCATCCGTATCTCTACTGGGAGTTTTACGAGCAGGGGAGTCGGCAGGCTGTTCGCGATGGTGTGTGGAAGGCGATTCGGCAACCGATGTTCGAGGGCGTGATCGAGCTTTACCGGCTGGATTTGGACCCTGGGGAAGAGCGCGATCTAGCGTCCGGGCATCCGGAGGTGGTTCGTTCGATGGGTGCATTGATGGATGCGGCGCACACGCCCTCTGCGAACTGGCGGGTTCGCCGCTGATGCAGGCGCGGTTCCAATCAGACGCGATTTTATAGCGAGCGAGCGTGTAGATCCTGTGGGAGGTTGGGGTGCATTTTGGGCGTGGATTTCATGGCTAAAAGGAGGGATGAGATGGAGAACCAGCCTCAAATCGATCAGCAGCATGAGCATAAAAAACGTGTTATCAGAAAAATAGGCATGGTTTTCGTGGCTGTGGGCGGGATCTTCACCCTGATTGGGATCGGGAGTTTCTTTATGGCCTTTGGCGGTGGGGGGTGGCCCCGGTATTTCTGGTGTGCGTTTATCGGGCTTCCGATGCTGGGCTTTGGAAAGATCCTTCTATCGATGGGCTACATGGGTGCGATTGCTCGCTACACGGCCGGAGAGGTTGCGCCTGTGACCTCGGACACTTTCAACTACATGGCGCACAACACCAAGGACGGCATCAGGACGGTCGCGACATCGCTCGGTGAAGGCCTGGCCGCCGGGATGCACGGGCCGGCTCAGGGTGGAACGGCCGCGGTGCGATGTCGCAAATGCGGTGCGGACAACGAGGAATCCGCCCGATTTTGTGATCAGTGTGGAGCGTCGCTGCCGGAGCGGGTTGACTGTCAGAGCTGTGGCGAGCAAAACGATCGGGATGCGCGCTTCTGTGACAACTGCGGCAAGCCGCTGCACTGAGGGTGTGGATGCCGTCCTCATCGGGATGGAATCCGGGCAAAAAAAATGGTAGCGGAGGAGGGATTTGAACCCCCGACACGAGGATTATGATTCCCCTGCTCTGACCAACTGAGCTACTCCGCCACCGAAGGGTCCTGGATGTTACGGCAGGAAGAAATGGATGTCAAGAAATCGAGTTGGGATTTGGGGCCACGGCGTCTGAGGGCTGGTTGTCAGCGCTGTGGTTGGGGGGGCGAGGATGGACCATGGGTAAGATATACACGCGCACGGGTGATGCCGGCCAGACGGCGATGATTGGGGGAAAGCGGGTGAGCAAGAGCGATCCGCGGCTGGCCGCTTACGGTGAGGTGGACGAGCTCAATTCGATGCTGGGCCTCTGTGGTTCTCTATTGGAAGGGAATCCAGGGTTGGATGCCGGATTGGTATTGGAGGTCCTGGCCCGGGTGCAGGCCGAGCTTTTCCGGGTCGGCGCGGCATTGGCGACGCCTGAGGAGGTGCGGGATCAGTATGCGTTGCCGCCGTTGGAGCCGCAGGCGCTGAGTTCTCTGGAGGAGGCGATCGATCGGCTGGAGGCCGAGCTGCCGAAGTTGCGGAATTTCATCTTACCCGGCGGCCATCCGGCGGCGGCACAACTGCACGTTGCCCGCACGGTCTGCAGGCGGGCAGAGCGTGGCCTGGTCGCAGTACGAAACGACACGGCTGAGGATCGCTTTTCCTTGCAATACCTGAACCGTTTGAGTGATTACCTATTTACTGCGGCCCGATGGGTGAATCACCGATCGGGGCGAACCGAAAAGATCTGGAAGGGATGAATCGGTTGGATGCCATCGGGGGCGATCATTCGCATGCGCTTCCGACTCGGCGTCCGCCATCCGCTGTAAGCACATGCCGACGGGGGCGACCTTGTCGGTTTGGAAAGCAGCAGGCACAAACCCACAAGAGCCTTGGAACATGAGCAATATGAAGTCGATCCTATCATCGGTAGTGGCGTTGTTGATGGTACTTACATCAGGCTGTATCAGCCTCTCCCTCGGCGGAGATACGGGGGGTGGAATGCAATCGCCCGCAAGCGCATGGGGCAGACCCGACCTCCTCATCATTGCCCACCGCGGTCAATCGGGAGTTTTTCCGGAGAACACGATGCTGGCATTTCAGGGCGCCCTTCGAACGGGCGCGGATTTCTATGAACTGGATGCGCATCTGACCAAGGATGGCGTGCCGGTTGTCCTCCACGACGGGGACTTGAAGCGGACGGCGGGTCTGGAGGGCAAGAAAGTGCAGGACCTGACCCTTGCCGAGGTCAAGGAGTTGGATGCCGGATCCTGGAAGGGAAGCCAATTCGCCGGCGAGAAAATCCCGACACTGCGCGAGGCGTTGGCGTGGTCCAAGGACAAGATCGACGTGATGGTTGAGCTCAAGAGCGGCAACCCCGGGCTTGCGGAAAAGGCGGTCGCGATCATCCAGGAGGTTGGGATGGTCAAGAATGTGGTTTTGGCATCATTCGATGAGAGCTACATCAAGACTGCAAAGGCGTTGGAGCCTTCCATGCGCACCCTCGGATTGCAGAGCAAGATGGTCGAGTGGGAGCGTGAGGACGATTCTTTTGCAGACATCCTCGGCTGTGCCGTTTCGGAGGAGATCACCGAGGAGATGCTGCGTGCGGTACACATGCGCGGCATGCAGGTCTGGGTATGGACCGTCGACAAGCCTGAGGACATGGAGCGGCTTGCAAAGATGGGAGTGGACGGAATCATTTCGAACTATCCGGAGCGGTTGACGGGTCGCGCCGAATAGTGTCTGCAGAACGGCCGCGCGGAGGGGGTGGCTGATATGCCGCCCCCTTTTGCGGTCGTCCGTGATGGGGGGGGCGGCATGACTTTGCCTTGGGTGGCTTAGGGCGGACGATGGTGGTAACGGGTAGACTTGGAATGCGCAGCTCCACTGGGATGTCGACCGGATAAAGAGGCGCCTTGGAAAGGGAAGGGGGGGATGCGGATGCGTACAGCGAAGCAGACTGCGCCGGAACCGAATTGGACCGAGGACACCGACGGGATGTTCTCCCTGAATCTGGACACCAAAAAGAATCGTGCGGGAGGCTGTGCACTCCTGGTTTTCAGTATCTTCTGGAACTCGATCACCTGGACCATATTGGTGATGTCTATTCGCGATGGGGAGGGTGGTCTTGGGCTGTACCTATTTATGATCCCCTTTATCCTGATCGGGCTGGCGACCGCGGTCGGCGCACTGGCGCTGATCATCGGTAGGAAGGGACTCGGGATTCGCATGATTCCGCCCAAGGTCCGGGTCTCGCGCCAGCCGCTGCGGCTGGGTGAGGAGTTTCGTGTTGAAGTGGCGCAGATGGCCAAGAAACCGATGCAGATGACCGGGATGACGGTTGAGCTTCGGGGGCAGGAATGGGTCACCTACCGCCGTGGCACGACGACTTACCACGACACGCACGAGCTATTTTCCAGCAAGGTGGAGCTGCTGCCGGCGCAATCGGTTCAACCGGGCAGACCGTTTGGTGGCGTCTGTTCCTTTTCGATCCCGGCCGAAGCGATGCATTCGTTTCTCGGGACGAACAATCGTGTTGAATGGGTCTTGAAGGTCCACACCGGGGTCAAGGGTTGGGTGGATCATAAGACCGATTTCCCTCTGCATGTCTGTCCCAGAATGGTTCAAGGATCATGAGTGAATCGCGACTGAAATTGGAATTGGATCATGGGCCTTGGGAGGGTGCGCAATACAGCCATTGCTGGCCGGTGGGTGGCGTCATCACGGGGCGCATGAGCTGTTATGCGCAATCGGAGGTCAAGGCGCGTCGGGTCCGGGTCGACCTCGGGTGGGCCACATCGGGCCGCGGCGACACGGACAAAGCGATCGTGGCTTCGATCGATTTGCATGAGGGCAACCTGGAGCCCCTTCGGAATTACGAATGGCGCATTGAGCTTCCGCTCCCTCCGGACGGCCCCATTTCCTATGAAGGCCATCTGATCAACATCAAGTGGAAGGTCTATGCGATAGTCGACCGTGCCTTCGCCCGGGATGAGATCCTGGAAGAGGAGATTTCGGTCTTACCGGACATCGACCCTCGGTGAGTCTTGATTGTCATGTGTGGTTGCGTTTCACCCGAGCACCTGTTGGGCGCGCTCGGATACGATCCGGACCGCCTCCATTCCGATCCGGATATCGTGTCCCATTTGGACGGCATTGATCGCCGCGTGTTGGAAGGCTTCATAGAGGATGAATTCGGCGCGACCGAGGTTGCCGTGCATGGCCTGAGCGACCAGGCTGAGGGCATCCTCTGCAACGGTGATCTCCGGGATCGCAGCATCCCCCGAATGCTCGCGGCGGCTGAAGGTCAGCCGTCTCCGGACAAATCTCTGCAGTTCTGCCAATCCTGGTTCCTTCAACTCTTCGCTGTGGCACCCCACGCCTCGCCGGGCAAAGCCGGCGCTCAGGTCCTCATGTGTACCGATCAGGAGGCGGCAACCGGGTGTCTGCGCCCAATCGACCAGTTTCCGGCGATGCCACCGATTGAGCCGTTGGGCTTCGTCGAGCAGCCAAACCGCGGGGGTGGGCATAATCGGGGGGGAGACCGACATGGTTCCGAGGGGGACATAGGTGAAGTGGGTGGAACAATTGGCCTGTCTACGCAGGAGGCAGTGGCACGCCTCAAGCCGGGTGCTCTTGCCGTACCCCTCCTGGCCGATGAACTGGAGGACTGGATTGGCCAGGGCGATCCAGCCTTCAGCGGTCCGCAATGGAGTCTCAGGCTCGGCGTCCAACAAAGTGGCCAGGAGTTCCTCATCGAAGAGTCGGCGGAACGGGTTTCCGGAGAGACCCAACTCCTGCCAGATCCGCCGAGGCGGTGGCGGTTGCCGGTGCGGATGGCTTGGGGATTGCGTTGAGTTCATGGGTATGGCCGGCGGCTATGGTGTGTGCAGTTCGATCTGCACGGTCTCGGCGGTTGGCGAGAACTCGATCCATCGGTCACCTGTTCGACCTTTCATTCCGCCCCGAATGCGGGTTGTGGGAGAGATCCACGCGGAATGCGGCACGTGCAGTCGGATGTTATGCAACGGTGGCGGGAAAGATCGTTCAGGCGGTCTCCTCAGGGTGAGGGTGACGGTTCGGGGTATGGTCGGATCCGTGGACACTGCAGTGGAGAGGTTCCCGAACGGCGTGGGGATCGCATCCAGCTGCAACCCGTTCCACCACTCCATCGGCGCGCCGTGAAAGAGGTGCAACTGACCGGTCAACGCGCCTTCTGTGTCGCGCTCCTCAAAGACCAGGAGGTCGCGCAACGCATTCCAATAGAGCGCGGCTGTGGTGAGGTCCTCGAACCAATCCTGTGGAGTCCGCAGGATTGCCTGGGGCAGCAGGCCACGTTCATGTCGCCGTCGGCGGTCCGCACCGTTGGGCCTGTTGGGAGAGCCGATGAAGGCCATTGCACCGGGGTCCATGGAGATTGCTCCGAGTGCGAGCAACTGATGGCGAAGGTCCGTCCAGTTGCCGTTGCGTCGGTAGTAGGCGCCAACGCCTGCGGCCCAGCCTGTTTCGATCTTTTCGGGCGTCAGGAGCAGTCCGTTCCACAACCGGCGCTCAGCTACGAGGGTATTCAGGATGTATTCATCCCAGGTATGCAGGGTGGTATTGGGCAGACCGCTCTCCAAGCAGAGTGCGGCGAGGGGGGCGTATGCGGCATCGGGCCGCGTGCCGGGGATGCGTGGCGTCTTGAGGAGCGGGAGGAAGGTCGGGGATTGGGTTGTCTCCAGCCGGGTCGGGAGATAGGCCTGTAGATCGGCGGTCCATTCGGATCGTGCCCGTTGCAGTTCACGGATGGAGCGATTGCGGCCGGCCGCTTCAAGGATGCGTGCGGCGGCGGCGAGGCCCCGAATTGCCTTGACATCCCCGAGCACGGACGGAATGCCGCCGCCGTTGGGCATGGGTGCGAATGCCTCGGGCGACCTCGCTGCAACGAGGTTGAAGGCTTGGCGGCTTCGGCGGGAATCGCGTGGCGGGTCCGGCATATGCTGCAGGATCCGCTCCGCTGCGAGTTCGGTGAAGCCGTTCCAGAAGCCGGTTTCGTCCCTTGGTGCGCCCAATTCCAGGCAACATTCCACCAACTCCAGAGCTGCGCTCAGTGCCCAAAGCGGCGGGCGTTGATTCTGTTGGATCCAATCGGTCTTTTGCCAGAGGCGGTTGAGGAGGTCGAGGGCGGTATCGGGATTGCCCATGCGTGCGATTGCGTGGAGTGCAATCAGCGTGGTCGGGGTGAATGCAACCGGGCGAATGGTGGAGCCGCTTGGGGTGATCAGGTCATCCCAGGGGCGCAGGAGCTCGGCCCGTGCCGCCTCGGCTGCGTGTTGGAGGTAGCGCGGGCCGCTTTCACTCCATTGAATGGCGACGCGCGGCGGATCAGGCGGGGCGGTTGGGAGCGGAGCTTCCCAGGACGAGAGGGTGTCTGGTGGTGGCGGCTGGAGGGTCTGTGGCAAAGCGCCTGTTCGGTCGAGGGGCACCAGGAGAGTGAGCGGGGTATCGATCTCAGGATGCAGGCTCCATTGGCCACCGACGGCGCTAGGCGGGACGGATAAGCCGTGGATCCAAATCGGCGCCCCGTTGGGCAGCGTGATTCGGAGCCAATCGCCAGCGGGCTCCGCGGGGCCGGGCAGGGGGAGGTGGAGGCCTTCCACGTGGCCGGTTCGTGGTGTGAATGCGATGTTCGAGACAGCCAGCCGCCAGGGTGGCTCGGACCCGGATGCGACCAGCTCATACAGGAGTGAACCATTGGGTCCGCCCCAGGCATGTGCGGCGACGCGCACCCGGCAGGAGGTGGCAGCGGGTGTAGGTGTGGGTGACAAGAAGTTGAATACGGATTCACGGTCGACGGCGTCTCGGGTCCGATCGATTCGGCAGTGATAGACGGCCGGAGTCGGGGGGAGGCCATAGAGAATGGATAGGTAGGTATGTTCCATGGCGCCGGAACGTGTGGCGGCCTGTGGGAGCAGGCATCCTCCATCCGGCAGCAGCACAGCCTGGCGATGGAAATCGCCGAGGCCGACACGGCTCGGTGCCAGGCTTGGGAGGAGCCGAGCCGGGTGATCGGTACGGGACGCGGCCTGAGTGAGCTGTGCCGCACCAGGATCAAGGCTGAGGGCGGCTGCAAACGGCCAGTTCATGACGGACAGCGACGAGGTCGCTGGGGTTATCCAGACCGGACTCCAGTCAGGAGCTTGCTGGACTCCGATCAGGGGGCGGCTGGAGGGTGGGATATACGGGAGCGATGCCTCGGGTGCGGGTGGATTCAATGGTATGGAAATGGACTCGATGGCCGGCAAGAGGGCAGGATGGACGGATTGGGAGGCACTCAGGATGATCCGGTCGAGATGGGGAACCGGCGTAGGGAAGAACCAGGTCTCTTGGAACTCGCCGATTGCCGGGAGGATGGGATGGGTTGCCAGCAGGCGCGGGTGGGGCGTAACGGACTGGTTTGGGGCCGGCGGTTCGGTGGTAACCTGCACTGATTCCTGGCACGGGCGGGGATTCCATGCGGGGGTGCGCCAGGTGACGAGGTAGCCGGGGGGGCTGCTGGGGAGGCGGAACGCGGTGCGTATGGAGGAGAGCCCTGGATCGAGCTTCACGAAGGCGTTGGCGTTGGGCGGTCCGGGCTGCATTTGGACGGCTGGCGGGTGTCCGGGGCGGATGCCGCTCCAGATTTCCTCCCAATGTTCGGGCAGCAGGGTGAGATTCGCGATTGCCGGGCCGGTTCCGGCGGTTCCTCGGATTCGGATTCCGACGGCAGGTTCGGGCTTAGGGGTCAGCCAACGGATGGTGCAATGACCGGAGGGGAGGAGGGACTCGTGGAGTTGTGCCTCGAGTTGGGTCCACTCGTCCGATTCGGGGGCGAGGACCTCTAGGGTGAGGTTTTCTGCGGCTGACTGGGGGGTGGGCTGTGGGGCGGTCTGGGCCGTTTTGAGAACGACCTCGATTCCGTTCAAAGTAACGGGATCAGTGAAGGTCTTTTCGAGGAACCAAGGCGTGTTTTCGGGCGGGGACCAAACCGAGTCGGGATCCAGGTCGAAGCAGACCGCTGCCGCACCGGGGCGATCGGAATCCGGTGAAGGCGGGGTTGCGCCGCACAGGGCGGAGGCCAGTGCAGGGATCAGGGCGATGCGGAGGTCAATCCTCATGGAATGTCTTTGCCGGGATCTGCGCATGGCACCATTCTACAGGGATTGCGAGCGATCCGGTAGGTCCATTCGGGTTTTGGGCCCAGAAAGGGACACGTACCCAGCGAAGCGGTACACGTTCCCTAGATTGAGGCCGTCCGAAAAGGTCCATGGCGAAGCTAGATCGGGGTCGGGGTCGCTATC
>CALLYA010000435.1 GCA_937875495.1 uncultured Verrucomicrobiota bacterium | reverse complement strand
TCCTCCCCATTCGGCCCCGGAGAGCCTCCCGCAGAGGGCGCGGTGGCGTTTTCGATCTGGCCATGGGTGTGGGTAGGTCCAGTGATGTGATCCAAACTGTTTTTTTAGGAGAGAAATCCTACTGACTGGCCAAAGGAGTTTCAGAAAACAGCTTCCATGTATCTGCAATCTCTCATCCCCATGGTCTACTGCGTCCTCTGCGATCTCTGCGGGAGTCTTCCCCATCCGGCCCCGGAGACTCTTCGTGGTCGGCCAACGGCTTTTCGGACGGGCTCTCGGTCATGTGCGGCGGGGGGGACCCCACAGCTCCCGCCTGGTTTGCAAACACCCCCTATTAAATCCATGCTTGTCCTTTCGATCGCTGGTGTCCGTCACCTGAACCCAACGACAGGCCCCCGGCCTGAGCTGTAAATTGCGGAGCATTACATGGCAGAACTTCATCTGTTTACGAGTGAGTCGGTTACGGAGGGCCATCCGGACAAGGTCGCCGATTGCCTATCCGACACCGTTTTGGACGCCCTCCTGATGCAGGACCCCAGAAGTCGCGTCGCGTGTGAGTCTCTGGTGCAGACCGGTTTAGCCTTGATTTCGGGCGAGATCACGACGCGTGCACAGGTCGACTACACGGAGCTGATCCGGGCGGCCATTGAGGAGATCGGCTACACCAGTGCCGCGTCAGGTTTCGATGCGCGCTCCTGTGCGGTCATGATCTGCCTGGACCGGCAGAGTCCGGACATTGCGATGGGAGTCACGGAGGGTGAAGGGCTGCACAAGGAGCAGGGTGCGGGCGATCAAGGGTTGATGTTCGGCTTTGCCTGTGAGGAGACCGAGGATCTGATGCCGTTGCCGATCACACTGGCCCATCAGCTCACCCGCCGATTGGCATCGCTGCGCAAGGAGGGCGTGCTGCCGTGGCTCCGGCCGGATGGAAAGAGCCAGGTGACGATCGAGTATGATGGCTTTCAACCGGTTGCGATCGACACGGTCGTCGTCTCGACCCAACATGATCCCGAGTTGACGCACGCGGAGATTGAACGGGCGGTCATCGAGAAAGTGATTCTGCCGACTCTGCCCGGAAATCTGGTGACTTCGAGGACCCGCTACCTGGTCAATCCCACGGGACGGTTTGTCGTCGGTGGTCCGCAGGGCGACTGCGGACTGACCGGTCGGAAGATCATCGTCGACACCTATGGTGGAATGAGCCGGCACGGCGGTGGTGCCTTCTCCGGCAAAGACCCATCCAAGGTCGACCGCAGCGCCAGCTACATGGCCCGTTACATCGCCAAAAATATTGTGGCAGCCGGGCTGGCGAAGCGTTGTGAGGTACAACTGGCCTACGCGATCGGATATGCCGAGCCGGTCAGTCTCCTGGTGGAGACCTTCGGAACCGCCACAGTGCCCGAGAGTCGCATCACGGCCGCGGTCCGGAAGCTGTTTGGTCTTCGGCCTGCCGAGATCATTCAGGAGCTCGATTTGCTCCGGCCGATATACCGGTCGACTTCCGCCTACGGGCATTTCGGCCGGAAACCGGTGGATGGCTTCTTCACTTGGGAGAAGATCGATCGCATCGAAGCCTTGAGAGAAGCGGTGCAATAACCCGACAGCGGGTCACTCTTCAGTCATAGTATTCAAAGGGATCGCACAGACCACAGGGATCCCATGATCGTCGGAGAAATTTCCATGTCCAGTACGCCACAGACAGAGAATTACAAAGTTGCGGACCTCGGTCTGGCCAAGCAAGGCCGCATGAAGATCGAATGGGCCGAGTCCCGGATGCCGGTATTGATGGCGCTGCGCGAGAAATACGCCAAGACCAAGCCATTGGCGGGTCAGCGGATCGCCGGATGCCTGCATGTGACCAAGGAAACCGCTGTCCTGATCGAAACACTGAGCGCGGCGGGAGCCGAAATCAGTTGGTCGGGATGCAATCCGCTTTCCACCCAGGACGATGTCGCCGCGGCACTGGCTGCCGCCGGGGTCAGTATTTACGCCTGGCATGGCATGTCGGTGGAGGAGTTTTATTGGTGTATCGACAAGACCCTCGAGTTTAAGCCGAGTTTGACCCTGGACGACGGTGCGGACCTGATTTTCACGGTGCACAACAAGCATCCTGAGCTCGCCTCCGGCATCCTGGGTGGGACCGAGGAGACGACCACCGGGGTCCATCGTCTGCGTGCGATGGCGCGTGACAAGAAGCTGCTCTATCCGGTTCTTGCGGTGAACGACTCGGAGACGAAGTGGGACTTCGACAACGTGTACGGGACCGGTCAGTCTTCGCTCGACGGCATTCTGCGTGCCACCAGTGTCCTAATCGCCGGCAAGACCTTTGTGGTGGCAGGTTACGGGCATTGCGGCCGCGGGTGTGCGATGCGTGCGCGTGGTATGGGTGCCAACGTCATTGTCACCGAGGTGAAGCCGACTGCTGCGCTGAAGGCCGTTCTGGAAGGGTTTTCGGTCATGCCCATGGATCAGGCCGCGGCGCTGGGGGACATCTTCATCACGGCCACCGGCATGAAGGACGTGATTGTGAAGCGTCATTTCGAGCAGATGAAAGAGGGTGCAATCGTCTGCAATACAGGGCATTACGACTGTGAATTGAACCTGGACGACCTGGAGTCGCTGACCGAGTCCGTCCGTTCGATCCGGCCGAGTACCGAGGAATACAAGCTGAAGCGTGATGGTCGTAGGGTCTATGTCCTGGCCCAGGGCCGCCTGGTGAATTTGGCGGCTGCCGAGGGGCATCCGAGCGAGGTGATGGACATGTCTTTTGCCAACCAGTTCTTCGGCATGATGAAGCTCGCGGCAGAGGGCGCCTCTATGGAGCCGGACGTCTACACGCTACCCGAGGAGCTGGATCAGGAGGTTGCCGGGTTGAAGCTCGACACGATCGGTATGTCGATCGATACGCTGACGGCTGAGCAAGTCGCCTATCTGGATGACTACAGCTCCGGTACCTGATTCTGATCCGACCGGCACGGTTCGGACCACCGCGCACGGGGGATCGAAAACGCTCGCAGGTCCAGCAACGAATCATCACCACGCCCTGAAGTCGGGGCGTGGTTTTTTTTGCTCGGGGTCGTCCGAAAAGGTAGCCGTTTTCCCAACCTGATCTCCCCATCCAGAAAGCCTCCCGCAGAGGACGCGGTGGCGTTTTCGACCTGGCCATAGGGGTGGGTTGGGGCCATGCCCTGATCCAAACCTGCTTTGAGGGAAAATGATCCGTTGCCTGCTGTCCAAGGCC
>CALLYA010000434.1 GCA_937875495.1 uncultured Verrucomicrobiota bacterium | reverse complement strand
CTCCCGCAGAGGGCGCGGTGACGTTTTCGACCAACCTATCGGGGTGGGTAGGTTTCATGCTCTGCAGCCTACTTTTGGGGTGTTATTTTCTGTGATACCGATTCAGTTGACCAAGACAGTTGTTGAAAACGGCTCCGATGTAGGTCCCTTCCCCCCCTCCCAATACACCTCTGCGCCCTCTGCGATCTCTGCGGGATACCTCCCCATCCGGATCCAAAGACCTTTTCGGACGACCTCTAGCTCTGAGATTTCCTTCCGGCCGCTCTCGGCGACATCCGCAATGCTGCGTTCGTGACGTGTAGGTATTGGGTCTGCTATACGTCTTGATCGATCCATACTTTGAAATGAAATCCCAATGCTACCCGCCCTATACTTCGGCGCACCGACACCTCCGTGCGCCGGGGATCCCAACTGAGAGATGAATCCCGATGACCAAGCGAACCATCCTTTATCAGCACCCACGGCCGACACATCATCGCCGGCAGCGCATGCGGCTTGGGTCGATCCTTGCCTGCCGGTACCTACTTATCACCCTCATATTCGGCGTTGTCGCGGTCTGCACCGGGGCGCCCTTTGATTCGCTTGAGGAAATGCCGCTGATCGACCGGATCGTCTGTGCCAACGACGACAGCCACCCGTTCGCGGAATATCCGGAGGGCGCCAGCCACATGGAGACACTGCTGGGTGTTCCATGCAGGATCCTGGCACCGGCAGAGGAATCGCCGAAGTATTTTGCGTACAAGATCGGCGGGGGCGGACGGCTCACCGCGGGTAAAGCGTACTTGTTGCACATCACCTATCCTGACGACCTGCCCCGCTCTATGTTCATCCTCAACCGCGGCTGCGAGACCCAGCGCGGCTTCCACACGGGCAATACCGTCGGTGACGCCCTCCACCCACCCTATATCTCCAGCAATGCCGAGTCGCTGGAGCTGCCCCTCACCCACCGAGTGCAGGCATGGCAATCGGTCTTCTTCCTGCACGATCGGTTCCCGGGGCTGAAGCAACCGCGGGATCAGGAGTTCCCGCGGAATAACCTCCCGGAGGACGGGTTCTGGGTCATCATCGCCCAGTTCGACCGCAAGAACGCGCCGATGTCGCACGGTGCTGCCGTGCACGAGATCAGACTCTACGAGATCGAAGATCCGGAGGCGCTCACCGCAGAGATTCCGCGATTGCCTGCCGGGCTTCCCCAGCGGCACGTCTTTTTCCGTGAGGAGATGTCCGACGGCGTCATCCAGGCGACGGACCTCCAGGAGCGTGGTGTCGAGCTCGATCGAACATGGTACGAGCAGAAGATCATGCTCTCGAAGATTTTAGGGATGAACACATTCAGCAAGGACCTGCTCGAGTTCGGAGCGAATCAGGGTTGGGATCCCAGCAAGTTCGGCGGGAACGACTGGGTCTATTTCGCCGGTGAGAAGCGCAATCGCTGGTCAGAGATCGTGCAGCTCTGCGGGAAGCACGGTCTGCAGGTCCTTCCCTATTATGAATACTGCGGCAGCAAAGGCGGCGGCGCCCAGGCGCTCGGGGTGCAACGGCGCGCACGACCGCTTGGGGAGCGGACCGAGTACACGCACATCGCATGGACCGAAGCCGCCAATGCCGACCTGACCGATCCCGAGACGTTTGAGGATCTCCGAAAGATGCTGGAGATCACGATTGTCGACGAATCCCAAAAGGCCGGATTCGCCGGTGCTTGGCTGCGTCCCCGGCCGAGCCAGCTGCCGATCAGCTTTTCGGACGCCGCGCTGGCGCGCTTCAGCAAGAGCCGCGGGGTGGAAGAGCTGATCACCAGGGCGGCGCTCGCAGAGCAGCCTGCGCTCTATGCGGACTACCACGATTGGTGGATGGATCAGCGTCGGCAATTCTTGAGACGCGTGCATGCGTACCTTGAAGAAGCGGTGGGCAGTCCCCAGGCGATCCTCTATACGACCGACGCGAGCGAGGCGGGCATCTCGCTGCGCGGCCCCGATGCGCCGGAGGTCGTAGCCGAAAACGTGGAAGCGTGGACTGACCATCCCGTTCGAACCGCACCGCTGCGGGCGGTGATCGACCAGCAGCTTCACTTTGAGGCCCTGACCTCGCCGCACCCGACCTGGGGCGGTTGGGAATGGCAGCACGCGGTCCCGGCGGCCGATCCCAACGCGTACACCTCCGAGCGGGGGATTGCCCTGACCTACACCTTCAACCGCGTCTATACGGTGGCTGCGCCCCGGCCATTCGATTCGTTCCGTTCAGGGGCTGGGCTGGCCGCAATCCGACACTTCAGTCTCAATGAGGATGTGTTCGCCAAGGATGATGACAAACGGATACTCGGCTACTTTGTGGCGGACGTTGAGCCTGCGGGGCCTTACAGCATGATGGCGGAAGCGCTCGCCATGGCGAACGGCGATCCGCGCTTTCTGGGCTATCTCGCATCGAGCTCGTTCAACACCGGCTTCCCGTTCTATATGCGTGCCTTCCACCAGAATTTCCTCGCACTTCCAGCCCTGCCAAGCCATCGCGCCGATCAACTCGCTGAGCAAGCGGAGCTGGCGATTCGCCTGATCGAGACGGAAACCCAAGGCTGCTATATCGCGGTTGTGTACACAGGTCGAACGTCCGCCGAGGGGCTGGCTTTCCGACTGCCGGAACCGGGACGCCTCTTTGATGCGGTCACCGGGGAGGAGATTGAGGTTTCGGACTCCGGCCGTGTCGAATTGTCGTGCTATCCTTTTCAATTGCGCAGCTTCCGCTTCTTCTCCGCCACCGGCAGTTTCGCGCCGGAGATCGACATCCAGGCGCCTATCCGCCCGCTGCAGTGGCATGCCAAGCCGGAGCCGACCGAGATCGTGGCCACCGTCACTGCCCGGATCACCGACTGGGACGCGGCCCCTGAGGAGGCCGCTGTGGTTGAATGGACGATCCGGCCCGATTCGCACGCGTCGATCCTGGTCACCGATCGGACCAACGCGGTAGCCAGCATTCATGCACCGGGTGCCTACGAAGTCTCCGTCTCGGCAACCGACGGTACCGGCAACCGGGCCGTGGCATCCGCCAACATCCAGGTGGTCCAGCAGGAGGACCGGATTGTCGTCACGCCGGACATGCTCCGTGAGGAATGCAGCTGGAGTGGCGGCTGCAACCTGTTCGACGAACAGGAGCTCGTCGGGGAGCCGCCCGCAGGCATGCCGAAAAGCCTCTGGGCGAACAACGAATGGCGTTACCCACTGGCAGTCACGCTCGATTTCGGCTTCCCGATCCAAGTCACGCGCGCGCTCTGGTTCGACGCGAACGGCATCGGCAGCTTCCGGATCAGCACTGGCGCACCCGGACAATGGACAGAGGCGGCGATGCTGGAGACGGACCAGTATCAGACCTGGCGAACCACACCGATCGAGGCTCCCACCCGTTACCTGCGCCTGGAGATGCTCGATGGCGGTGCCAATATCACGGAAATGGCCATCTACGGGATTTGGTAGGCGAAAGCCCTACCCTGCCCCCTCCCTTCATCACCGATGGTGCACCGGCGGGAAACGCTGTTTGTGACCGGCCACCCGCAGACCACGGGGTTTAGGCACATGACCTGCGGTGGCGGGTTGGACTCAGAACTTCTTTGCTTGAGGCCGTCCGAAAAGGTCTCCGGATCCGGATGGGGAGGTATCCCGCAGAGATCGCAGAG
>CALLYA010000433.1 GCA_937875495.1 uncultured Verrucomicrobiota bacterium | reverse complement strand
GGGGTCGGGGTCGCTATCGGTCTCGGTATCGAAGGGACGCGGGATGGGATTTGGATATGAGAAACCGGGTATGCACCCGCATTGATACGGTGCTGGAAAAACTCGGCAGTGAAGTTTGAGCGGTCCGTGAGGGTCAGGCGCCAACCAAAACAGGAATCGATTCCGACCCCGACCCCGATTCAGGCAATGATCGGACGGATCGGCCACCCGTTTCTGGAAGTGGTGCCGGAAGGAACGTACCTTTTCGGACGGCCACAAGCTAGTTGCAGAATACTGCTCCGACATTTCTGCCTTCCTCGCCCACCGCGATCTCTGCGGGAGACCTCCCCATCCCCACCCGGCGACCTTTCGTTTTGGCCATTGGAATGTTCGGGCGGACTCAAGCCACCGAGTGCCAGGGTCAGGCCTTCTCTTCGTCCTTCGGTGGCCAGACCTCCAAGATCTTGATCCGGCGGGTTCCCGCGGGAACCTCCCAGGAGAGCTCATCACCCTCGCGATACGCGAATAGCGCCGTGCCGATCGGTGCCAGGATCGAAATCAGACGCTGCGAGTAATCCGCCTGCTCCGGCATCACCAGCGTCACCTCATCTTCCTTGCCCGATTCCAAGTCCTGATAGCGCACACGCGATTGGATCGTGACAACACCCTGAGGGAGGTCTTTCCGATCCACAACCTCGGCACGATCAATCTCCTGGCTCAACGACTCCAGGTATTTCCGCTGTTGACCGGCCAATTCGTATGCGGGGCTCGTCACCGCCTGAAGCAATACCTTCAGCCGGTGCAAATCCTGAATGGTCACGTATATCTTGCGATTGGTGGATGTCATGGCAATATTGATTTTGTTTGTGAAAAAGTACGGGACCCGACGGAGAGCGGGCCGATCGCGTGCCGGTTTACTCAACAACCAGCTCCCCCCCTATCTACCATCGAACGGAACCATTGACAATGAGATGGCGAATGCCGCGTCCCGATTTCATGGATTTCACTCCGGTTTGGGAGTCGATGGAAAAGGTTGGAGAACTCATCCGGCACCTGCTGCCCACCCGACCGATGCCGCCGGCCAATCTCGTGGTTCCCAAATCCATCCGGTCCTGGCAGATACGCCCCTACTTCGAACCCGATCAGCCCAAGCTCCTCAGCCTCTTGCAGGATCACCGTGCCGCTGCCCCGCCAGGCTGGTCCATCCATCCGCTCGACCTCCAAGAGCCCGGGGACTTCAACCAGGGCTGGGGCAATCGGGAACTCCTCGTCCTCGAAGGCGATGGCCATATCATGGCCGCCGCCGAAGTCCTGCGCCCCGATCCGGATCGCCCGCCCGCCCATCATCCGCCTTCATGGAAAGATCGCGCCAAGGTTCGCTGGATGGCCCTCGATCGGCGCACGCCCGCCGAAGAGACCGCCCGCTGGCTCGAATCAATCCGAACCTGGGCCGCTCAAAACAGCTGCTCCTCCATCGATGCCTTTTGGACTCGATCCAAGATCAATTGCCTCCTTTGGGGCATGCCATCGCCTTATACTCACCTCAGGAGCGCCCTCGAAGCCGACGGCTGGCAAGGAAGGTTCCAAACCCTGCTGATGGCAAGGAGGCTCGACCTGCCGCTCGGCCCGACCACGCCCCCGCCCCCAGGCTCTAAAGTGGTCGCGGTCAAAGATGCGGAGTCAGGCTGGCTCAACCTCGAAATCCAAGACGCCGATCACACCACCATCGCCGAGTCGCAAGGGCTCGATTGTAGCTTCTTCACCGCGTCAACCGAAGCGGCGGAATACGGGATCATCGAGTGGATCGGCGTCGCACCCGATCATAGGAGAGCCGGAGCAGGCCGCTGCCTGCTGCACGAACAGATGATGCGCATGCAGGCGACCGGCAAAAAATGGGCGATCCTCATCGTCGAAGAGTCACCCGATTCTGAAAACCCCTCGCCCCGCAACCTCTATCAGCGCATGGGGTTCGAGCTTCTGGACCTGCGGGGTGTGTTCGCAAGAAAACTGAGGCCCGACGCCCCCGAACTGTGGTAGTAAAAGGTCGTTCGAAATGGCCATGGGGTCTCAACGAAAGGTCTTCGGATCCGGATCGGGAGGTCTCCCGCAGAGAACGCAGAGGGCGCGCAGAGGTTTTTCGGGAGGGGACAGCTAGAGCTCAGCTCGTCCGAAAAGGTCAATGGCAAAGCAAGATCGGGGTCGGGGGCACTATCGGTCTCGGTATCGGAAGGACGCGTGAGGGGATTCGGAGATGAGAAACCGGGTACCGCAACCGTATTGTTGCGGTGTTGACACAACTCGGCAGTGAAGTTTGAGCGTTTCATGAGAGCCAAGTGCCAACCAGAACAGGAATCGATCCCGATCCCGATTCCGACCCCGCCCCCGATTCAGACAATGATCTGACGGATCGGCAACCATTGCCTGGAGGCGACGCA
>CALLYA010000432.1 GCA_937875495.1 uncultured Verrucomicrobiota bacterium | reverse complement strand
TGTCAGCACCGCAACAATACGGTTGCGGTACCCGGTTTCTCATGTCCAAATCCCATCACGCGTCCCTTCGATACCGAGACCGATAGCGACCCCGACCCCGATCTAGCTTCGCCATGGACCTTTTCGGACGAACCTTGGCTACCGACTGGCCTGAGAACCCATGCCCATCATGCGATAGGTCAGTTTTGCAGCGGTGAAGGTCGCCCCGTGGAAGAGCGGTTGCGGGGCGAGCTCGACGACGTCCATGCCGATTACCCTGCGAGCGGTCGTCACTGAGCGGAGTAGGTCGAGCGCATCATACCAGCCCAGCCCACCCGGCTGCGGCGTGCCGGTCGCCGGCATCACC
Organism: uncultured Verrucomicrobiota bacterium; assembly: GCA_937875495.1. Taxonomy (GTDB): domain Bacteria; phylum Verrucomicrobiota; class CALLYA01; order CALLYA01; family CALLYA01; genus CALLYA01. The sequence goes on along the minus strand of CALLYA010000432.1, from coordinate 11,940 downwards.
GCGGCGTCGAGACCGTCCACGTCGAACGTGATGTAGATCAATTCCGGGAATCCCGCCGGCATGATCGGCGTTTCCGGAAGGCCATGCCGAAGATCCTCCGCGTCGAAAAAGTGGATGCCTTGCGCATTCTGGCGGTACTGCGCCTCCTCCCGGCACAGATCGCGTACCCCCAGTTGCAGGATGGGAAAGCCGAGTTCATGAACCCGCCGCATCACACAGGCATGGCTGTACTCGGAACCTTCATACTCCCCCCGTAGGTCGGCATGCGCGTCGAACTGTACGAACCCCGCCTCAATCCCACGCGCCTTCAGCGCCAAGGCAGCACCAAGCGTAACCGTGTGCTCCCCGCCGAGCATCACCGGTAGAGCACCCATATCAAGCGCCCGCCCCACCCGCGCGGCAATCGCATCCATCACTTCACCGGCCGCGCCCGTGCAGTCCACGGCCGGTTGCGTATGAATCCCCGCCTCGCCCGGCGCGCCAATGCCATCAAATACCTCGAGCTGTTGCGACGCCTCTAAGATCGCCGCCGGTCCAAGGGCCGTGCCCTTGCCATACGAAGTCGTGCGCTCATACGGTACCGGGATCACATGAAAGCGCGCGTGTTCCGCCGACACAGGCACTAAATCAGACTCCAAAAAACCGGGCTGCCGATCCATCCGCAGGTCTCCCTCATCCTCGGGTTTCAGGACAGACGTCCCTTGTAATCCTCATACCCAAACGTGCGCACGACTTCCACCTCGTCGGCATCCTCATGATACAGAACAATCGCCGGATGACGCACGCCGTTGAACATCGTCGTCTTGACCATCGTGTAGTGGGCCATGTCTTTGAAGATCAACCGCCGGCCGATCTCCAGCGGCTCCGCGAACGACCAGTCGCCGACCACGTCCCCCGCCAGACAGGTCATCCCCCCGAGACGATAGGTGTGGCGTAATGCCCCCGGCTCCAGTCCGCCCACCAGCTCCGGCCGGTAAGGCATCTCCAGGACGTCCGGCATGTGCGCCGATGCACTGCAGTCCAGAATCGCTACAGGCAGCGGCCCGGGTACGATGTCGAGCACCGTCGTCACCAGGATCCCGGTGTTGAGCGCAATCGCCTCGCCCGGCTCCAAATAGACCTCCAGGTGCGGATGCCGCGCCTTGAATCCCTGCAATACCGAACAGAGCAGCCGCTGGTCATACCCCGGACGCGTGATGTGGTGCCCGCCACCGAAATTGACCCAGCGCAGACCGCCGAAGAACTCCGAGAACTTATCCTCCACAACCGCCAGGGTCCGCTGCAAGACGTCCGCGCCCTGCTCGCACATCGTGTGGAAATGCAGCCCCTCGATCCCGGTCAGGTCCCGACCCTCGAACTCCGCACGTCGAATGCCGAGACGCGAGTTCACCGCACACGGATTGTAGAGATCAACCTCTACCTCCGAGTACTCCGGATTGATCCGCAGACCACAGGAAACCCGCCGCTCCGCGGCGAGCACCCGCTTCCCATACCGCTCCCACTGGGCGAACGAGTTGAAGACCAAGTGGTCGGTCAGCGTGCATAACTCCTCGATATCAGCCTCGGTAAAGGCCGGCGCGAAGCTGTGCACCTCCCGGCCGAACTCCTCTCGACCGAGACGCGCCTCCCACGGCGAACTCGCACAGACGCCGTCCAGGACCTCCCGGATCAATGGAAAGGTCCTGTGCATCGCAAACCCCTTTAACGCCAATAGGATCTTGCAGCCGGTGCGCGCCTTGACCGAACCCAGGATCTCCAGGTTCCGGCGCAAGGCGCCCTCAAAGACCACAAAACTCGGCGACGGCACGCGATCCAGACTCAGCCCTTCAGGATAACCTCTGTCCATGGCAATCCATATCGGTTCAAATCTTGCATAAAGGGATCCGGATCAAACTCTTCCATGTTGAATACGCCCGCACCGGTCCACTTCCCCTCCATCAACATCTTCGCCCCGATCATCGCCGGGACGCCGGTGGTGTAGGAGATCGCCTGCGACTTCACCTCGCGATAGCACGCCTCGTGATCGCAGATGTTGTAGATGTAATACTCCTTCTCGCGCCCGTCCTTGACCCCCTTGATCAGGTTGCCGATACAGGTGCGCCCCTTCGTCAAGGGTCCGAGCGAGCCAGGATCCGGGAGGACCGCCTTCAGGAACTGCAACGGGATGATCTCCCTGCCCTCGTACATCACCGGGTCGATGCGCGTCATGCCGACGTTCTGCAGCACCTCCAAATGCTTCAGGTAGTTGTCCGAGAACGTCATCCAGAAACGCGCCTTGTTCAGCCCGGGCACGTTCTTGACCAGCGACTCCAACTCCTCGTGGTACATCAGGTAGATCTTGCGCGGGCCGATCCCCTCCGGGAAGTCGTACATTTCGGCCGTGCTCAGCGCCGCCGTTTCCACCCACTGACCGTTCTCCCAGTGCCGCGCGGGCGCGGTCACTTCGCGGATGTTGATCTCCGGGTTGAAGTTGGTCGCAAACGGCTGGCCGTGATCGCCCGCGTTACAGTCGATGATGTCGAGCTCGTGGATCTCGTCGAAGTGATGCTTCAGCGCATGCGCGGTAAACACGTTCGTCACGCCCGGGTCGAACCCGCTTCCAAGCAAAGCAGTCAGCCCCGCCTCCCGAAACCGATCCTGGTACGCCCACTGCCACGCATAGCAGAATCGCGCCTCGTCCCGCGGCTCGTAGTTCGCCGTGTCGACATAGTTCACCCCAGTCCGTAGACAGGCGTCCATGATGGTCAAGTCCTGATACGGCAGGGCCACGTTAATCAACACATCCGGCCGGAAACGCTCGATCAATCCCACCAGCTGTTCGACATCGTCCGCGTCCACCTGCGCGATCTCAATCGGACACGGCACCTGGTCCCGAATCGCCTCACACTTGGACAGAGTTCGGCTCGCCAGGCAGATCTCCGAAAACACCTCCGGCACCTGGCAGCACTTGTGCACCACCACACTGCCGACTCCACCAGCGCCAATGATCAATACTCGTCCCATCGGACCCTCCCCTCCAGGCTCGTTAGTTTTCGAAGTAGGTGTACCCGCGCAGCCCGTTCTCATAGGCATTCAGAATGTCGCGCCGCTCCGTCGCCGATATCTTGCGCTTGCGCACAGCCGACTCAGCCAGGCGGCGCACCCGATCCACGAGGTCCGCCGGACTATACTCTACGTACGACAACACGTCCGATACCGAGTCGCCCTGGAGCTCCGAGGTGTATTCAATCTCACCGTCTTCGTCCACGTCGATCCCCACCACATTCGTGTCGCCGAAGAGGTTGTGCAGATCGCCAAGCGTCTCCTGATACGCACCCACAAGGAATGTGCCGAGGATGTAGTCCTCCTCGCCCGGCCGAATGTCATGCATCGGCAAGACCCGTTTCACGTCATGCAGATCTATGAACCGGTCGATCTTGCCGTCGCAGTCACACGTGATGTCCGACAAGGTCCCGATCCTCGAAGGCCGCTCGTTCAAGCGCTGAATCGGCATGATCGGGAAGAGCTGCTCCACCGCCCATGCGTCCGGTAGCGACTGGAAGACGCTGAAGTTCGCATAATAGACGTCGGCCAACGCGTTCTCCAAACCACGCAATTCCTCCGGCACATACTTCAACTTGCGTGTCTCGGTGGCGAGCCGGGTCAGAATGGCCCAGAATATCTTGTCGCCCAGGGCGCGGTCACGCAGCGAGAGGCTGCCATGCAGGAATGCGGACTTGATCTCCTGCCGATAGTAGATCGCATCGTGGTAGCACTCCTGCACGTTCTTGGGGGAGAGCACCGAAAACACTTCCAACATGTTCCGCAGGACCTCGGGCGCGTCTTCAGGAAGCTGCGCGTCCGATTCAGATGTGTACTCGAACTTGGCAACCTCGAGCACGTTGAAGAGTAGGACCGAGGAATAGGCGACCGTGGCACGCCCGCTCTCGCTGATGATCGTCGGATGCGGGATGCCGACGGCATCCACGGCCGTCATGATCCCCTCCACGATGTCCACACAGTACTCGTCCAGACCGTAGTTGCTGCTGCTCGAGAAATTGGTGTGCGAGCCGTCGTAGTCCACCGCCAGGCCGCCGCCGATGTCGAGGATGCCCATCGGCGCACCCTCCGCCACCAGGTCGACATAGAACCGAGCAGCCTCGGTGATCGCCGCACGCACATGCGTGATGTTCGGGATCTGCGAGCCGAGGTGGTAGTGCAGCAATTTCAGGCAGTCCAGCATCTCGCGCTCCCGCAGCTGGTCCACCACATCAATCACCTGACTCGGCGTCAGCCCGAACACCGTTCGGTCCCCGCCGGAATCGCTCCAACGTCCACCCGCTCGGGTCGACAGCTTCAGCCGCACCCCGATGTGTGGACGAATGCCCCGCTTCTCCGCCTGCCTCAGGATCAGATCCAGTTCGCCGGGGATCTCCAGGACCAACAGAGGAGACAGACCCATCATCTGGGCCGAAAGCGCCAGGTCAATAAACTCCTCGTCCTTGTACCCGTTGCAGACGATGTAGGCTTGCGGATCGTGCATATAGGCCAACGCCGCAATCAATTCCGCCTTGCTGCCCGCTTCCAGCCCGTGGTGGTACTTGCGCCCAAATCGGGCGACCTGCTCCACCACCTCCTGCTGCTGGTTCACCTTGATCGGATAGACGCCGCGATACGGTGCCTTGTAGCCGGATTCCGTGATTGCTTTCTTAAAGCTCTCGTTGATCACCGCGATGCGCGACTCGAGGATGTCGCCGAATCGTAGCAGGATCGGGAGGTCGAGTCCGCGCTCGCGAACCCCTTTCACCACATCCAATAGACTGATATTGAAAACCTTCCGCCCGTGACGCAACCGCACACACACCTCGCCCTCCGGCGAGATCGAAAAGAAACCGTTGCCCCAGTTCTCGACACCATACACCTCCGTCGCTCGGCTGATGTCCCAGGCATCCAATGTGTCCTTTTTCAAAACTCTGTCCATCTCTTCAGCACACCTCCCAATTTCCCAATCAACCCATCGTCTCCGGTTCCTGCCTCCCCGCGTCTGCCCCTCAGGCGCGCAACCTCGCATGTATGCAATCCGGCCCCTGCATACATGCTGAATCCCCAGCATACATCATCCCTGCTATTCGGATAATAAAAAAACAGATCCGCCACTGCAGACGCGGCACGACGTTGCGAGCCGCGGCGCGTGGGCTGTAGCCCCCGCGCGAAGGTCGGAGGTCAGAGGTCGTAGGTCTGCCCCAGACCCCTTCGCGCGAGTTACTGGCCCCTTGCTCCGTCCCCTTGCCCGCATCACCCGTTTGTTGGGAATATGCGGGAATGTCCCGTGCCAATGACCTCAAGCCTGGAGGCGTCCGAAAAGGTACGCCGTTTTCCCAACCTGACCTCTCCATCCAGATCCGGAGAGCCTCCCGCAGAGGGCGCGGTGGCGTTTTCGACCTGGCCATGGGGGTGGATAGGGTCCATGCTCTGATCCCTACCTTTAGGAATGTTTATTAGATATACCGTTTTCAGGGGACCAAGGCAGTTGCAGGGAAAACAGCAACCCACAAGGAAACCTCTCCTTCCGAACCTTCGTGTCTTCGCGTCTTTCCTGAACACCTTTCACCTTCCCTCCCCCCTTCCTGTCCTCCCCCGCCACCCCGGAGCGCGCAACACTACCCCATCCCAACTCGAAATCAACCGTCACACATTCACACCCCAAACACCCTCGACACGGCTGGGAAAGGCGTCCACCCGCCGGACCCGTAAATTCACGCCGACCCCACTCTCAAACGGCTCCACCACCCCCGTCACGGCCAGGATCGGCGAGCGCGCGGTCAACCTGCCGAACCGCTGATAGACGCCCGGAAAGAGTACCGTCTCCAAGATCCCCGTCTTGTCCGCCAAACTGATGAACTTCATCAGCCGCCCCGGCCGCTTGCCCACCATCGTCGTCGTGTGACGCGCCGCCACCTGCAGTCCGCATACCGTTACCTCGCACCGCTGAAAGCGCTCCAACTCGGCGATCGGACAGTACTGCGCCCACTCCACGGCCTCCGCAAAATAGTCGACCGGATGCATCGAGACCGGAAATCCAAGCAGCTCCATCTCCGCCTCCGCGGACTGCCGCAGCGTCCAGGGACGCACGTGCTCAACCCGCCGCCGAAACCGGTCCAGCTCGTCGTAGGAAAAGAGCTCCGCCGAACACTGCTGCGCACGCTCCCACAGAATCACCTCCAGCGAACAGAGGATCTGCGAGCGCGACGGGCCGAGCGCGTCCAGAGCACCGACCCGGGCCAGGCGTATCCAATCCTCGCGCGGGATCGTCACCCGCCCCAACAGCTCCGCCAACGAGCCGAACCGCCCACCCCGCGCACGCGCCGCCAAGAGCGTGCGCACCGACTCCTGACCAATCCCCGATACCTGGGCCAGCGGTACCCGGATCCGTCCATGCTCCGTCGTGAACACCGCCTCCGATTCGTTGACGTCCGGACCCAACACCCCGATTCCGTGGTTGCGCGCATCCAACACATAGGTCAGCTGCGAATAAAACCCGCGCCGGCTCGAAAGCACCGCGGCAAAAAACTCCGCGGGGAAACGGCTCCGCAGCCACGCACACTGATACGCCAACCGCGCGTACGATGCCGAATGCGCCTTGTTGAAGGCATACCCACAGAAGTCGTACAACAACGCCCAGATCCGATCGATCTCCTCCTCCGCACGCCCCTGGGCCAACGCCCCCGACCGAAACTCCTCCTCGAACCCCAGAAACGCGTCCCGCCCACGATGCTTCACCATCGCACGCCGTAACAGGTCCGCACGCCCGAGATCCATCCCCGCAAACGAATGCGCCACCGTCAGGACATGCTCCTCGTACACCATCAGGCCATACGTATCCCCCAAGACCCCCGAAAGACTCGGATGCGGATAGCACACCGGCTCCAATCCCTGATAACGCCGGGCAAACTCCGTCTTCTTGCCCTCGTTCGCCGCTCCCGGCCGGATCACGCTCACCGCCGCGACCAGCGCCTCCAGATCCTTGCAACCGAGCATTTTCAACAGCGAACACATCGCGGGCGACTCGATCTGAAAACAGCCGCGCGCATCCCCGCGCCGGATCAGCGCCCAGGCGTGCGGGTCGTGCTGCGAGATCCGGTCCAGATCGCCCACTTCCAACTGCAGCCGCGGATTCGCACGCCGCGCCAAGGTGACCGTGTCCGGAATGACCGAGAGCCCGGCCAGTCCCAATAGATCCATCTTCACCAGCCCGAGCGCCTCCACCCCGTGCATGTCGTACTGCGTCACCACGCACCCCTTCGCGCTCCGCTCCAGCGGCAGCATGTGCTCGATCCCGCCGCGCCCGATCACTACCCCACACGGATGCATCCCCAGATGGTTCGGCAGCTGGTCGATCCGCTCCACAAACGGGAGCATCCGATCAAACGGCGGCCGGTCCATCGGGATCTGTTCCGACTCCACCAGCCGGCTGCCCGCACTGCGGATCTGCGCCGCAGCCGTGTGCGGCAGCTGCTTGGAGTGATGGCGCACCTCACGCTCCGGCAGACCAAAGACCTTGCCGATGTCCGCAAAGGCCGAGCGCGCGTTGTAGGTTGAAAACGATCCGATGATCGCAACGTTATCCGCACCATAACGGCCATAGACGAAATCGAGCAGCTCGTCCCGGCGGTTCCACTGAATATCCAGATCGATATCGACCATGCCGGTGGTCTTCAGGCGAAGCGGATTCAGAAACCGCTCGAACGTGAGGCGATGGCGCATCGGACAGACATCCGTGATGCCGAGCAAATAGCAGACGAGACTGTCGGCCGCGCTCCCCCGGCCGGTCGTGCAGATGCCGCGCCGGCGCGCCTCTTGCACGATGTCCCACACAATCAGGAAATACTCCGCATAGCCAAGGGAGCAGACGACGTCCAGCTCGCGCTCCATCCGAGCCTGCGCCTCCGCCGTCGGCGTCCGATATCGCCGCGATAAGCCGGCCCGCGCCAGCGCCCGCAACATGCCCTCCGGTGAACGCCCGTCGAGAAACGAGAACTCCGGAAAGATCGGCTCGCCCAGCTTCAACTCGACGTCACACTCCATCGCAACCGCTAGCGAATTGGCCACCGCCACGCGCTCCCCGGGAAACCGCCGCGCCAATACATCCCGCCGTGGCAGGTCGAACCACCCCCCCAAATGCTTCTCCGGATGCGCCTGCCGCAGGCTCGTCAGGGTCCGGATCGAGGCCATCACCTGGTAGAGCGATCGGTCCGCCGGAGTCAGGTAGTGCGCGTCCGGCGTGACAATGCACGGCAGCCCCAGCTCCTCGCCCAACACGCGTAACCGACGAAGGATCGCCGCGTCCCCCGGACTGTGCAGGAAGAGCTCGAGGAAGAATCGCCCCGGATAGATCCTGCTCAACCGCTCGGCGGCCACGCGCGCGCCCTCCCAATCCCGCTCCGCCAACCGCCGCGCCAACGGCCCCTGGCGATGGCCGCTCAGACAGAACAGCCCCGCACTCTGCTCGGTCAGCTGCGCATCCGTAAACCGCGGCGCCAATCGCCCCGCATCACTCTGAAGGCCGGTCTCTGGATCCAGGCCCATGAACCGGCGCTGCGAGATCAACCGGCAGAGGTTCGCATACCCCGCCCCATCCGCCGCCAGCAACACGACGCGCCCGCCCGCCTCCAGATCCAGCTCGGCGCCGAGGATCGGACGCACCCCCCGCGCACGCGCCAGCTTGTAAAACGGGACCGCCCCATACAGTCCATTGCGATCGGTCAGCGCAACCGCCGGCAGCCCCTCATCCACCGCAAACTCCACCAGATCCTCCAGCCGAATGCAGGACTCGAGGAAGGAATAGCAACTGTGCAGATGCAACGGCGCCCAGGCCCATTCCCCCGCGCCTTCCCCGTCCGTTGACCGTACCCTCGCCATACGTCTCGCCCCCAGTCCCCTCGAAATCACCCTATTCCGAATTCCAGAACAGATGATACGCCCGTATAACGAAAAGGCAATGCGCGAACGCCGGATGGGGAAAGGTCTCGCGCAGAGGCGCAGGGGCACAGAGGGGAAATTGGGAAGGCGGGAGATGCGGAAACGTCGGCGCCGTTTTCCGTGATTGCTTTGGTCAGCAGGCAACGGAAAACCCCAGATCCCCCCCCTTATAAGAATGGGATCACGGCATTGACCTTAGCGAGAGGTCGTTCGAAAAGGTATCCGCTTTCCCAACCAGGCTTTCCCATCCGGATCCGGAGAGTCTCCCGCAGAGGGCGCGGTGGCGTTGCCGGCCTGCCTATCGGGTTGGGTAGGTTCCTGGCTCTGCACCCTACCTTTTGGGTAAATTTTTAGATCAATCGTTTCAGCAGACCAAAGAAGTTGCTAAAAACGGCTCCGGTGTACGTACATCTCCCCCTCCCAATACACCTCTGCGCCCTCCGCGTTCTCTGCGGGAGTCCTCACCATCCGGCCCGGTGACCTTTCGTTTCCGTCCAATGGGGTTTTCGTACGTGCTCTTGCCACCCCCATGGCCGGCTCGAAAACGCCACAGCGCCTCTGCGCCTCTGCGCGAGGCCTCCGGTTCCGGATGGGGCTCGCGCGAATCAGGACGGTACACCCTTCAGCGGCCCGCGGTGCCCGCCTCAAACAGGCGTGCGGCAACCGGATACGCATCGAAATCCGCTTCCTGCAGCGCCAGGCGCGGGTCGGACAGGTCCAACCGGTACATCAGCTGATTATAGTCATAGCGCGGTACCGGCCGCCCGTTGGATTTCGAGAAGGCCATCGAGTAGGTCCCCTCAAAATAGATCAGGCGACCGTCGGCCTCGTCGAAATAGGGATGCTGCTTGGGATTGTAAAAGCTGTATTCCGGATGCGTCGCGATCTTCACCGCAGGCCGCCACGGCCCCACCGGCGAGGGCGCTGTGGAGTAATAGACCTCGCCCAGGAAGGAATCGTCCCCACCGATTCGATTGAAGATCATCACCCACTGGTCCAGGTGCCGGTTGAAAAAGACCGAGCCGCCATGCGGCTCCACCTTCGCACCGGACCCAGCCTCGACCAGGCGCAGCGTCTTCTTCTCCTGCGCCAACGCATCAATCGCATCACGCCGGCTGCGCAGCCCCGGCCCCTCACCATACAGATCCCCGAAACGCACCCAGTGATAGTCTCCCGCAACATCACCACCCGCCGACTCGACCTCGCCGCGAATCACGCCGCCCTCCAGCGGCGCCAGCGTCGTCAGTACCTCGTACCGATCGATGTCCGTCACCGCCGCGAACTCCGCCGGCACACGCAGCCGCACCGCCAGCGGGAACGGTGTCGCGAAATAGTGATAGTCCCGGCCCTCCACCCGCACCGGGAAGGCATGCCCGAAGTCGGGATACGGCAAGTCGTTCGGGCCGGTCCGATAGATCGGATCGAACGCCTGCGTCTCGTCATTCCATAACACCAATCCACGCTCCAGCGTCTCGCTCAGCCCCTTCAGCCGCGCGAACCGCGCGACCATGCGCTCCCGCCCCTGCTCGTCTACCTGCGTCAACAAGCCCTCCAGCCAGATCAGCCCCTCGTCCGGCCAAGGACAGGTCGGACGGCTGAACCCGTCTGCGTCCACAAAATACTCGAGATCTACACCCTGCCCAGGCGCGAGCCCACCGGCCCCCGGCAGATCCGAGAAAGCACCCGCCATCTTGAAATGCCCGAGCGGATACGCCGCCCGCCCCGTGTCGCCCCACATCCAAAACAGGCGCCCGCCATAAATCGCGTTGTCCACCGAGTCCTGACCCACAACCAATCCGTTGATCCCCGGATGCGCAATCGGCACCGGCACCCCCGCCAGCACACTGTCACGATAGATCCCCTGGCCCGTCACCCGATACAACCGCTCGGCAATGTTCTCACGCTTCATCCGCAACTCCGCCGACGCCCCCGGAGTCGTCAGCAATGCCTTGCCCACACTGCCGAAGCCATCCTTCGGATAGCTGTAGCCGGGACTCTCTATCGAGAAGAAAACCCGTGTCTCCATCAGCCCCGGCTCCAGAAAGGCATACACCCCGTTGCTGTCCGTATACCCAACCACATTGCTCGTCGTCGTCAGCTTCACCATCGGGATCCCACGCCCCGTCGCCTCGTCCACAACCCGTACCTGGAAGTACTCACCCTGCCCGGCAGAAAGGAGGGAAGGGATGAGGAGGAGGAAGAAGGTGGGGAGGAGGAATGGGTGGTGCTTCATGGCTGGCGACCTTGGTGGGAGAGGGATGGAGAGCAGGGTGTGGAAAGGGTGAGAGTTGGACCTGGAATACGCAAAGCTGGGTTTGAGGCATCGGCCAGAGGCAGGTTGCTGGTTATCATGCAAAAGGACGGATGAGCCTTAAAGCTAAGGATTTCACCTCAAGTAATGAACACTTATCGCCCAGAAAGTCGAGCCAAAATCCTGCGAGGCATTCAGCACCAATATGGTGAACCGCCCCCAAAACCGATTGGATGCAACCTGAATGCCCAACCCAACCAAACCTCATATGCAAAATCCTAACCCCAAAAAACCCCTACGATTCGCTCCGGTCTTCCCCAAATCCAGAGGTTCGGCTGACAGAAGTCCTGACGCGCCGACATTTACACCTCACATCATCAGAACCGCTCACGATAGATCGTCAACACGTGACGCATACGGACTGCGCAACACTCGCTTCCCGCTGGCTGACCTGCCTTTGCCGGACGGGACGACATGTCGGATGGTTCCGGCGTATGCGCCGCGCCGAAGTCGTCCCTGGCTTACGTAGGCGGGTGGGGCGTCGAGCCGGGAAAGTCCTTGCGACCGCGACCAGGATGCGCATCAGTGGCGTAATGGACAGTATCTCCCCCCTCCTTACGCCTGCAAAAAGGCGTCTTTGATCCATTGGCAGTCCAAGAATGCCCCATCCCCCATTCGCACACGCAAGAGGGTTCCATTCTCCTTTTGAATCTCAACCAGGCAACCAGTAG
>CALLYA010000431.1 GCA_937875495.1 uncultured Verrucomicrobiota bacterium | reverse complement strand
AGCTGCATTCCCCCTTTCCAATAATCCTCTGCGTCCTCTGCGATCTCCGCGGGAGGCCTCTCCATCCGAAACCGGAGAGGCGCGCTTGGTTCCCGACGGCCTTTTCGGACGGACTTTAGCATGGGTGTGTCCGGGAGCGGAATCGCTCACCCGGGAGCTCCCTGGCCGGCTGCGCGGCGTCGAAACCACTCTGGATCCCGCTGCTGTAATTCCGTGGGGAGCTTGAACACGACGTCCTCCTGGGCGGTCTGGAACGGCTCTGCGGACACCGCGCCGAAACGCCTTTTCAGGACCTCGACCACCTCCTGTACGGAAATCTCCGGCGTGGAGGCGCCGGCGGTCAGTCCCACACAATCCACCCCGTCCATCCATTCGACCTGGATGTCGGCGGCGCTGTCGATGAGGTGTGACGGCACCCCGCGTGAGCGCGCGACCTCGACCAGGCGGGTCGCGTTGGAGGAATTGACCGAACCGACGACCAGCAGCAGATCGATCAGGGGGACCGCCTGCTTGACGGCTTCCTGCCGGTTGGTGGTCGCGTAGCAGATGTCCTCCTTGGGCGGCGTTTCCAGCCTTGGGAACCGCCTGCGCAGGATCTCCATGATCCGCGTACAATCGTCGACACTGAGCGTTGTCTGGGTCAGCACGACCAGCGGGGGATTGCCCGGGATCTGAATCGCCTCCGCCTCTTCCGTATTCGTCACCAGCATGACGGCGCCTGGGCTCTCGCTCATCGTCCCGATCACCTCGTCATGACCGCGGTGCCCGATCAGGATGATTCGATAGCCTTTGCGAACGAAGCGCTGGACCTCGATGTGCACCTTCGCCACGAGTGGACAAGTGGCATCGATGACCTCGAGCCCGGCCTGTTGGGCGCGCTTGATGACCTGGGGACCGACCCCATGGGCGGACATCACCACCCGGTTTCCCTTTGGAATGAGATCGGTCTCCTCGACAAAGACCGCGCCACGCTGGCGCAAATCATCCACAACCCGCTGGTTGTGAACGATCTCCTTACGAACGTAGATCGGAGGACCGTAGACCTCGAGTGCCAGATCGACGATGCGGATGGCTCGTTCGACGCCAGCACAGAAGCCGCGAGGTTCCAGGACCAGGATTTTCATGGGATCCGCCTTTGTATAGAGAAACGATGCGGAGTGCATCGGGTGGGTCCGACCGCTCCAAGGGATCGGTCGAAGCGGTTAGCGCAGTCGGGTTTGGACCTCGATAGGTGCCGATCCGACCGCGTTCACTGGAGGGGCATCTCCTCAGGCGCGCTCGTTGCGACTGCCCTTGTAAAGATTGCGTAAGACGGTGTGGAGGATTCCGCCATTGCGGAAATAAATGGCCTCCAGCGGGGTATCGATGCGGCACACGACCTGGAAGGAGCGTTCGGCGAGGTTGCCTTCCGGGCGTACCCTCACCTCGAGCTGCTGACCAGGTTTCAGGTCATCGGTCAGGCCGAGGATGTCGTAGTACTCCAGGCCGGTCAGCCCGAGCGTTGAGCGGTCCTCCCCGGGCTGGAACTGCAAGGGCAGGATGCCCATGCCGATGAGGTTGGATCGGTGAATGCGCTCGTAGCTCTCCGCGATGACGGCGCGCACCCCGAGCAGCTGCGGTCCCTTGGCGGCCCAGTCACGCGAGGAGCCGGTGCCGTACTCCTTGCCGGCAAGAATGATCAACGGCGTGCCCGCCGCGCGGTACTGCTCACTCGCATCGAAGATCGACATCGATTCGCCGGTGGGGATGTGCAGCGTGATCCCGCCTTCGATCCCGGGGACCAGCTCGTTTCGGATTCGGATGTTGGCGAAGGTCCCGCGCATCATGACCTCGTGGTTGCCCCGACGGCTGCCGTAGCTGTTGAAATCTCTCGGCGCGACTCCGTGCTCCTGAAGGTATTTGCCTGCAGGACTCTTCATCGGGATGACCCCGGCGGGTGAGATGTGATCGGTCGTGACGGAATCGCCCAGCTTGGCGAGGACGCGCGCACCCGAGATGGGCTGAACAGGGACGGGATCGGGGGTGAGTCCCTGGAAAAAGGGTGGGTTTTGAATATAGGTCGAATCACGATCCCAATCGTAGAGGTTTCCGCCCTCGACGAGAATGTCGTTCCATTCCTGGCTGCCGGAGAAGATGGCCGCGTATTGTGCCTGGAACAGCTCGGGGGTCACGCCCTTGGTGACCGCCTCCGCAATTTCCGCCGAGGTCGGCCAGATATCTTTGAGAAAGACCGGGCGACCTTGGGGATCGTTCCCGATCGGCTCCGAGGCGAAGTCGATATCGACGGTGCCGGCCAGCGCATAGGCCACCACCAGGGGCGGTGAGGCCAGGAAATTGACCTTCGTATCCGGGGAGACCCGACCTTCGAAGTTGCGGTTGCCGGACAGGACGGATGCGGTCACCAGGTTGTTGTCGCGAATCGCGTCGGAAATGACCTCAGGTAGAGGACCGCTGTTGCCGATGCATGTGGTGCAACCGTAGCCGACCAGATGGAAACGCAGCGTCTCCAGCGGTTCCATCAGGCCGGTCTTTTCCAAGTAGGCCGTTACCACGCGGGAACCGGGAGCCAGACTGGTCTTGACCCAAGGCTTGACCCGCAGGCCGCGCGCGACCGCCTTTTGGGCGAGAACACCGGCGCCGAGCATGACCGAAGGATTCGAGGTGTTGGTACAGCTGGTGATCGCCGCGATCACGACCGAACCATGCCCGATCCGACAGGGGACACCGTCGACCTGGAGCGGTACCGAGGGTTCAGGGAACCGGTCGATGCGACTGGGTGCGGCAGAGGTGTCATCGGCGGGGTTGGGGGTGACCTTGTGATCCTTCATCATGGTCAGGGAGAAGGCCTGTTTCATTCCGGCCAGCGGGATGCGATCCTGGGGGCGTTTGGGGCCGGCCAGGCTCGGCTCGACGGTACTCATGTCGAGTTCCAGGACCTCGGAGAACGCCGGCTCAATCGCATCGCGGAAGAGCCCCTGCTCTTTGCAGTACGCTTCGACGAGGCGAACCAACTCCTCGTCGCGGCCGCTCAGGCGCAGGTAGCGCAGGGTCTCCTGGTCGACCGGAAAGAAGCCACAGGTCGCTCCGTATTCGGGGCTCATGTTCGAAATGGTCGCGCGGTCAGGTAGACTCAGGTTGTCGAGCCCAGGCCCGAAGAACTCCACGAACTTACCGACCACACCATGCGCCCGCAGTTGCTCAGTGATGGTCAGCACCAGATCGGTTGCCGTCGCGCCCTCGGGCAGGCGACCGCTGAGGCGGAACCCGACGACCGCGGGCAACAGCATGGAGATGGCCTGGCCGAGCATGACGGCTTCCGCTTCGATTCCGCCGACCCCCCAACCGAGCACTCCGATGCCGTTGATCATCGTTGTGTGGCTGTCGGTGCCGACCAGTGTGTCCGGATAGGCCAGGGGAGCGGAGCCGCCTTCGCCGGCTTCCGTCAGGACGACATGCGCGAGATACTCCAGGTTGACCTGGTGGATGATGCCGGTCGCAGGCGGCACGACCCGAAAACGGTCCAGGGCCTTCTGCCCCCAGCGCAAAAACTCATAGCGCTCGCGGTTGCGTTGAAATTCGAGCTGCGCGTTCTGTGCGAATGCGGCACCCGTTCCGAAACGATCGACTTGAACGGAGTGGTCGATAATGAGGTCGACCGGGACCAGTGGGTTGATGGCGGCGGGGTCACCACCCAATTGGTGAATCGCGTCGCGCATAGCTGCCAGATCGACGACGGAGGGGACGCCCGTAAAATCCTGAAGGACAACGCGTGCGGGTTTGAACGGGATCTCTGGGGCCTGGGCGAGATCGGGGCGCCAAAGGGCGATGTTCTGAATGTCCTGGGGGGTGATGCCCAGCCCGTCCTCAGCGCGCAAGGCGGCTTCCAGAAGGAGTTTGATCGTTTTGGGCAGGCGATCAACCCCGGCGATGCCCCGCTGTTCTAAGGCCGGTAGGCTGTAGAACCGAAAGGAGGAGTCGGCGACCGAAAACGATTTCAACGCACCAAAACTGTCTTTACTCATGTCAATCTGCCTCGCGAAATGCGGTTGGCCTCTGGCCCATATTGCTGTTTGCTCCCCCTGAATAGCGGCCCCTCAGGGCGGTTGCGAACGCCCTGTCGCCGGCCCGGGATCGGATTACCTACCATTGACCAATTTCAGCCTCGGTACAAGGCAGGCAGGAACCATGCGAGCGGCCGTCCAACCGCCCGCGCTCCTTTATGCGCCGCCTTCTGGCAATGGTTGCCGATCAGTCGGATTGTCTGAATCAAGGTCGGGGTCGAAAAAATCGAGAGAATCGAGAGAATCGAAATCGCTATCGATCCCTGTTCTGCATGGCAACTGGCCCTCTGAGCACCGTATTACATCGCAGTCGAGTGTTATCGGCATCGCAACAATACGGTTGGGCTGCCCGGTTTCTCGTGTCCGAATCCCATCACGCGTCCATTCGATACCGATTCCGACCCCGACCCCGAGCTTGCTTCGCCATTGATCTTTTCGGGCAACCTTTGATGAGAAAAGTCAAGCCACAGAGGTCACCGAGAACACCGAGGAACAAGT
>CALLYA010000430.1 GCA_937875495.1 uncultured Verrucomicrobiota bacterium | reverse complement strand
GTGTAGCTGCAAACCATTTCCACCCGGCCAAGACGGTTGGGGCGCCCGATGCCGAAGGTCCATTGGCATTCCAGCGTCGACTATGGGATAAGTGATTATCCACGACGCACCCTTTGTTGCCCCGCCAATGTGGGGCGGGTGCCGCCAGCTGGGGGTGCCGGCCTCCTTAGGGAACCGGCTGAGATCATACCCTTGGAACCTGATCCGGTTTGCACCGGCGGAGGGAAGCAGATGGGACCGCGTTCGTCCCGGGTTGCACGTCCCCTTGCCATCGACCGGCTTCTTGCACGGAGAATGCCATGGCAGACGCAATCAAAAATAGTCCGAAGGTGACCCACGAAGCCATCCTCGCCCGCATTTCAAACCCCTTTCCCAACAGCCGGAAGGTGTTTGTCCCCGGGCAGTTGTTTCCTGACTTACGAATTCCAATGCGTGAGATCGCGCAGAACCCCACGCCCAATCCCGCTCCTGGCAAAACACCCACGCCCAACCCGCCCATACGGGTCTATGATACCACCGGACCCTTCACCGATCCCGACCTGCAGTTGAGCCTGGTCGACGGACTCCCACGCTTGCGTACCCCATGGATCCAGGCCCGAGGCGACGTCGAACCCGTGCCAACACCCCTCACCGGTCCGGTGCCCGGAAGGACCTGGAGACAACCGCTTCGGGCCAAGGCGAATGGACGGGTCACCCAGCTGAAATACGCGCGCCAAGGCGTCATCACTCCGGAAATGGAATTCATCGCGATTCGGGAGAATCTCACAACACCGGCAGAGCGAAACCTCGCTGGCAACCGCCATCCCAGCGGCGAGATCCCAGCCGTCATCACGCCTGAGTTCGTCCGCGATGAAGTCGCCGCCGGCCGCGCCATCATCCCTGCCAACATCAACCACCCCGAACTCGAGCCGATGATCATCGGCCGCAAATTCCTGGTCAAGATCAACGCCAATATCGGCAACTCCGCCGTCACCTCCTCCATCGACGAGGAGGTCGAGAAATTGGCTTGGTCCATCCGCTGGGGCGCCGACACCGCCATGGACCTCTCCACCGGTCCCGATATCCACCAGACGCGTGAGTGGATCCTGCGCAATAGCCCTGTCCCCATCGGGACCGTGCCCATCTATCAGGCCCTCGAAAAGGTCGGCGGTAAGGCCGAAGAGCTGACCTGGGAGATCATCCGGGACACGATGCTCGAACAGGCCGAACAGGGCGTCGATTACTTCACCCTGCATGCCGGCCTTCTGCTCGAGTTCATTCCGCTGACCGTCCATCGGGTCACCGGGATCGTCTCGCGGGGCGGCTCGATCATGGCGAAGTGGTGCCTTGCCCATCACAAGCAGAACCTGCTGTATGCACACTGGGATGAGGTCTGTGAAATCCTTGCGGCCTACGACATCGCCGTCTCTCTCGGGGACGGCCTGCGCTCCGGCTCGATCGCCGACGCCAACGACGAGGCGCAGTTCGCAGAACTGAAGGTCCAAGGAGAACTCACCCATCGCGCCTGGAAATACGACGTGCAGGTGATGAACGAAGGTCCCGGCCATATCCCCATGCACCTGATCAAGGAGAATATGGATAAGCAGATGGAATGGTGCGGTGAGGCACCCTTCTATACGCTCGGTCCCCTCACCACCGACATCGCCCCGGGCTACGACCACATCACCTCGGCCATCGGCGCGGCCATGATCGGATGGTACGGGACCGCCATGCTCTGCTACGTCACCCCGAAGGAACACCTCGGCCTACCCAACCGCGAAGACGTGCGCGTGGGCGTGGTCACCTACAAACTGGCCGCACACTCCGCGGACCTCGCCAAAGGCCACCCCGCGGCTCAGGTCCGCGACGACGCCCTGAGCAAGGCGAGGTTCGAATTCCGTTGGGAAGATCAGTTCAATCTCGCGCTCGACCCGGATCGTGCCCGCGAATACCACGACGAGACCCTCCCCGCAGAGAGCGCCAAGACCGCCCACTTCTGTTCAATGTGCGGACCCAAGTTCTGCTCAATGAAGATCTCCCAGGAGCTCCGAGCCTACGCCGAACAAGCCGGAGTAACCGAAGCCAACGCGAAGGACCAGGGCATGCAGCAGATGGCCCGCGCATTTCGCGACACGGGCGGCGAGATCTACCACGAATAAGAGGGTTGGCGCTTTGGACTGTGGGTAGCGTTCAGCTGTGATCCGCCTCGTGCAG
>CALLYA010000429.1 GCA_937875495.1 uncultured Verrucomicrobiota bacterium | reverse complement strand
GCCATGCCGGGCGAGGTCCTCTCCTGCGTCGGCTGTCATGAGCCGCAGAACTCGACTGCACCGGTTCACCTCACCGCTGCCAGTCGAAGACCGGCCACCGATATCGAGGAGTGGTACGGCCCGGCCCGCGGGTTCAGTTTCAAGCGCGAGGTCCAACCGGTCCTCGATCGGCACTGCGTCCGCTGTCACGACGGCGAGGAGCGCCCCAATGGTGCCAGGCTGATTGATTTCACCGCCAAGGAAAAGAACGGTTGGGGGAATTTCACCCCGTCCTATCTTGCGCTCCACCCGTTCGTCCGCCGGCCGGGACCCGAGAGCGACTACCACATCTTCAAGCCGACCGAGTACGCGGCCGATACCAGCGAATTGATTCAGATGCTGAAGAAGGGGCATCACGGTGTGCAGCTCGATGCGGAGTCATGGGACCGGCTTTACACCTGGATCGATCTGAACGTGCCGGATCATGGGACCTGGGGGGAGCGCGCTGCGATCCCCGGCGACTTCCATGCGCGCAGGTGTGCCATGCGTGCTGAATTCGCCGGCCGGCCCGAGGATCCTGAGTTCATCCCGGAGACCCATCCATTTGCGGATGCACCGGAGCCGACCTGGAGCGAGCGTCCGCCCGAGCGCCCTGCGCCGCCGGAGCTGCCCGGCTGGCCGTTGACCGCCGAAGACGCCCTGGCCTTGCAGAAGGCAGGCGTGGACACCGTGGAACGTGTCTTCGAACTCGCCGACGGTGTGGCGCTGAAGATGGTGCGCATCCCCGCGGGTCAGTACGTCATGGGCGGCGGCTACGGACCTGCCGACCAGCATCCGGCCCGCGTGGTGGAGATCGAGCAGCCGTTCTGGATGGCCGCCACCGAGATCACCAACGCCCAGTTCCAGGCCTTCGATCCGGAGCATCATAACGGGTATATCGATCAGCACAGTAAGGACCATACGACGCGTGGCTACCCGATCGACGGACCGGCCTTCCCGGCCGTTCGGCTCACCTGGGAACAGGCTGTCGCTTACTGTGAATGGCTGACCGAGCAGACCGGTGTCCAATTCTCCCTGCCGACCGAGGCGCAATGGGAGTGGGCCTGCCGCGCCGGGACCGCGACGCCGATGAACTACGGCGACCTCACGGCCGAGTTCTCCAGTCATGCCAATATGGCCGATCTGGCGACCAACCGGTTGGCGGTGCATGGCATCAACCCCCAGCCGATGGCGAACCCGAGCGTCTACGACGCCTTCATCCCCAAAGATCCGAACTCAGACGATGGCGAGCGGATCATGACGACGGTGGGGCGGTATCAGCCGAACCGGTGGGGGTTGTACGACATGCACGGCAATGCAGCCGAGTGGACCCGCTCCGCGTTCCGGCCGTATCCGTTCACGGACGACGACGGGCGCAACGAGTACACCAATGGTGAGCCCAAGGTCGTGCGCGGCGGATCCTGGCGTGATCGGCCGAAGGTGGCCACCTCCGCGTATCGCTTGGGGTATGAACCATGGCGTGCGGTCTACAACGTAGGACTCCGTGTAGTCTGCGAAGAGGCGGTCCCAGGGGGCGGCGGCGCTCTTGCGCTGAAAGACTAAACGGGGGAGTATTGATACTGAAAAGCCCGATTTGCGAGCCGGCGTGGCAAATGCCCCCCGCCGGCTCGCAAGCCATTGAACACCCCCAGGGAGCGCTCCATGAGGAATCTCTGTTGCTCTATTCTGTTGCTCGTCATCGGTGGCCTCGCGGTCGTGCAAGCCGAACCACCTTTGACGATCGCGCATCGCGGCGGCGCGATCTTCGCCCCGGAGAACACGATCCCCGCATTCCTCGCCAATATCGAGCAGTCGGATTTGATCGAATTGGACGTCTACAACACCCTGGACGGCGAGTTGGTGGTCATCCACGATACCACCTTGGATCGAACGACCGATGGGACCGGGCGCGTTCAGGATAAGACGCTGGCGGAGCTCAAGGCGCTGGATGCCGGGTCGTGGTACGCGCCGGAGTTCGCGGGCACACGCATCCCCACGCTCGAGGAAGCGCTGGCCGCGATCGGGACCGATTCGATTCCATTGATCGAGCATAAGCAGGGATCGGCCGGACTCTATGTGCAGACGCTGCAACGGCTGAATCGGACCACCGATGTGGTGGTCCAGAGCTTCAACTGGAGCTTCCTTCGGAGCATGCACGACCATGCCCCCGAGATTCCGCTAGCCGCCCTCGGTAGCGGTGAGCTGACCGAGGCAAAGGTGCTCGAGATCCAGGCGATCGGTATCCCGCGTGTCGCATGGGCGCATGGTGATGTTCAGCCGGAGATGGTCGATTTCATTCACGCCCAGGGAATGGAACTCTTCGTCTGGACCGTGAACGGCGGGACGATCGAGAAGTTTATCGACTATGCGGTCGATGGCATCATCACGGACGACCCGCGACTGGTGGCCAATCTGACCGATACCCGCCCGAGCACGCGCACGGGGTTGGCACAGGACCTGGTGTCGTATTGGGCCATGGATGACGGTCTGAACGATGCCTCCAGCCGGGTTGCGCTCGATTGCGAGGGTAGAAATCCGGGCTCTGTCCAGGGCTACCTGGGCAATCCCAAATGGGCCGGCGGCATCAGCGCCATGTCCGGCGGCGCACTCTACTTCGACGGCGTGGAACAGTTCGTGGAGATCCCCGCCAGCGAGAGCCTCGACCTCGACAGCAACAGCGTGACGATCTCGATGTGGGTGCGCCTCGCGGAGTTACCCTCTCAGATCGCAGGCAGTTTCGCCGGGCTGTACGATTCCGTTCCGGATTGCTATGTGCTCTATCTGGACCGCGGCAGCAAAGAAATCCGATTCAAGGTGACCAACCGCGACGGGCGCGCCACGCGCCCAGGCATTCCGGAGTCCGCCCTCCAGCTCGGGACCTGGCATCACGTGGTCGGTGTGGCCAACGGCAACGCCGGCCCCGTTTCGGGTCAGGCGCTGATCTATCTCGACGGCCGTCTGATGGATGCGCACTCCGGCGCCGACGGCCAGAACTATCGATTCCTGAATGACCTGATCCAGACCGGCCAGACCGCGGCGATGGGCCGCAACGGGGATCAGGCGACCAACTGGTTCAAGGGCGCGGTCGACGATATCGCGATCTGGCGGCGCGCGCTGCGGGCGGCCGAAGTGCGCCAGATATTCGAAGCGGGCCGAACAGGAGTCTCGTTGATGCAGCAGGTCATGGACCTGCGTCTCCTCGGACTGGAGACGATCACCTCCGCCGGTGGCGCGGAGTCGCTCCAGCTCCAGTTTCGTGTGGAGCATGGCTTGGTCCAGCCCGCGGAGCTGCGGTTGGAGGCGGCCGATTCGAGCGAAGGCCCATTCCAGCCCGAAGCCAACGCCGTGATCGAGTCCGCCGGCGACGGGCTCTACCTGGTCTCGAGAGAAGGCCTGAAGACCCAGGAATTCCTCCGCCTGAAGGCGGGGGACTGAGCCGCAGGCCAGGCGGGGTTGGTGCGCGTTTCGTTGGTGCGCATTGCGTTTGCCATCGATCCCGATCCCGATCCCGATCCCGATTTCGATTTCGATTCAGTCGATTTAGTCGATTCAGTCGATTCAGTCGATCCCCCGCACCAGACCGTCTCGGTCTGGTGCGGTCTGGTGCGGTCTGGTGTCTCTGGCCACCTACCGGCCGAAGGAACCGGTTATACCCAAAATGGCGCTGCCGTATTTGCGGTAGATGGCGGGGCCGATGCCTTTTACACGCATGAGCTCCTCTTCGTTGCGTGGTTTTGCGGCGGCGATATTGCTGATGGTGTTGTCGGGGATGACCTTGAACGCCGGGATCTTGCGGGTGTGGGCCACCTGAAGGCGCCATGCCTTGAGTTTGACGATGAGCTCCATCGAGGCTTGGCGCGGGGGGGCATCGCCGGCTGCGGTGTCGTTCACCGCGGCGGCGGCGCTCTTTGCACGCCTGCTGGATGCTCGGGCCGCGGTTGCCCTCGCGGGTTTCTTCTTCGGCCCATCAGCGGCGACGGTCGCCTCCTCAATGGCCGCTTCGGGATCGGTATGGCGATAGAGGATCAGGTACGCGCGCTGAAAATGGATGGTCTGTCCGTCTTTCACGAAGGAATCCTCCTCGATTCGGAGGAGCTCCGTTCGGGCCAGGCCGGTGAGGATGCGTTCGAACGATTTACGGTCCGGTTTCTCCTTCGGGCAGGTGCGCTTGTAGAGCTGGCCGGTCCCCAGGCCGTTGCGCTCGCGAAGCGTGGCGAGGATCGTCCGGGCAAGCCCTTTCTCGTCCTCGGTCAGCAAGCGGAAGGCCGTGCCGCAGCAGCCGTCCGGATCGCAACCGTCGCAGATCCCGCAGGCCGCATCGGCGTCGTCCATATCGCCGAAGTGCTTGATGAGATAGAGCATGCGGCAGCCCTTGCTCTCCGCGAACCGGATCATATCCTCCAACTGCTGTATTTTCTGGGCGCGCTGCAGGCGGTAGGACTCCGGCCAGCCGGGCACTCCGCGCGCGACGCTCTCGTCCGGGGCGATGTCGGCACCACCGTGGATCCACAGCTTTTCGAGGGCGTTCTGGAAGAGATCGGACTCCAGGCCCGCGCGCTCGAGCAGTTTTTCCTTGGGCTGCGGGGTCTCGGAGAGCAGGGCATAGAGCCCCTTGAGAAGATCCTCAGGCGGGTAGTTTTTGTTGATGAACCATTCGTGGGTATGCCGGTCGCCGTACGAATAGAAGAGGATGGCGCGCGAGGGCAGCCCATCGCGGCCTGCCCGGCCGAGCTCCTGGTAATACGCCTCCAGGCTGCCGGGGAGGCCGGTGTGGATGACCGTACGGATGTCCGGCTTATCGACGCCCATGCCGAACGCGATCGTGGCGACGATCACCTCGAGCCTGCCGCTGAGGAAGTCGTTTTGCACGCTCGCCCTGCGCTGCGCGGTCATGCCGGCGTGATAGGCGGCTGCGCCGGCGATTCCATGGAGGAGTTCGGCGATCCGCTCGGAATCGTCGCGCTTGGGTGCGTAGACGATCGCGGGTCGGCGGCTCGGGTCGGCGAGGATCCGGCAGACGGCGTCCGCCCGCAGGGCGAGATTCAACTCCGCCACTTCGAGAGCGATATTGGTCCGGCGGAAGCCGTGGATGAAGCGTTTGGTATCGCCGACCCCGAGCTGTTGCGCGATGTCGTCCTGGACCTTGGGCGTCGCGGTGGCGGTCAGGGCGATGACCGGGGTCCCGTCGAACAGCGGTAACCACTTGCCGAGCATGCGGTAGTCGGGCCGGAAGTCATGGCCCCAGTGCGAGATGCAGTGGGCCTCGTCGACGGCGATCAGGACCGGTTTACGCCGGGCGAGCATCTCTGGAAAGCCGGGCACGGACAAGCGCTCCGGTGCGATGTAGAGGAAATCGAGGGTGCCGTCGAGGTAGCGCCGGCAGACCTCGCGCGAATCGGTGCGACTGCGGCCGGAATGAATCCGTTCCGCGCGCAGACCGAGCGCCTGGAGCTTGGCGACCTGGTCCTCCATCAGGGCGATGAGCGGTGATACGACCAGCGTCGTCCCGCCGCGTGCCATGCCGGGGAGCTGGTAACAGAGCGACTTGCCGGCACCGGTCGGCATCACGACCAGGGTGTGTTTGCCACGGGTGACTGTTTGGCAAATCGCCTCTTGATAGGGGCGGAAGCTCGGCAGCCGGAAGACGTTGTGGAGCACCGATTCGAGGTATTCCTTGCTGCCCGGGGTCAGCGGCAACCCGTCGGAGGTCCGCGCCTGCAGCGGCGGCTCGAGCACGGGCTCGCCTGGAGCGATCACAGCCGCCTCAGCAGCCGCGGGTCCAGGTGCAGGCGCAGCAGGTGCAGGGCGAGCCGGCTGAATCGGGTCCGTTGCCGGGCGAGTCGGCGCGTGTGCCCGCGAAGCTGCGGAGCTGCTGGATGTCCGCGCCCGAGCGGGTCGGTCCGCGGCGGGGACGGACGCGGGCGGAGGCATGGAGGCGGCCTGCTGCTGGGTCTCGTCCAGGATCCGGCGGATGAAGCCACGAATGCCCTCGATGAAGTCCGGGAGCTTGGCCTGGCCGCGCTGGATTTGCATCAGGTGTGCCTCCCACTCGGCGGTGAGCGCGGGACTCTTGACGTCGGGATGGACCCGGTCGATCAGGTCGATGCCGAGATCGGTCGCCCATAACTGCTTGCCACGGCGTTCGATGTAATTGCGTCGCAGCAGGGTTTCGATGATCTCGGCACGCGTGGCCGGTGTGCCCAGGCCCTTGTCGCGCATCGCCTTGGCGAGCTCCTTCGCCTCGAGGCTGCGCCCGGCCGTCTCCATCGCGGTGAGTAGGGTTGCCTCCGTAAAGCGCTTGGGCGGGCGGGTGGTCTTCTTCTCCGCGGCGACATTGAGCACGGTCTGGGCCTGGCCATCGTGCAGGCCCGGGGGAAAGGTCTGGTCCGGGTCCTGGTCGTCCGCGGCGGGCGAGGTCCGGCTCCGCTCGGGGCCCGCACCCAGATCGAGCACCTTCCAGCCGAGGTCCTCGACGGCGGTGCCACGGCTGAAAAAACGGTCTTCCTTGCCGGGGCTGCCGATCCCGGTCGTGACCTCGGTGACCAGGTACTTGAACGGTTCGTGCCATGCAGCGAGGAGTCGCCGGCAGACCAGGTGATAGATCCGCTCCTCATCGGCCGAGAGCTGGACCCGTTCCGGCCGGGTCGGCGTGGGAATGATGGCATGGTGGTCGGTCACCTTGGAATCATCCACAAATCGGGGGCCGAGCGGTCTGCTCCCGGTGCCGGGCGCAAGGAGCTCCTCGAAGGGTGGGCGGATGGATTGAACGATCTCCGGCAGGGTCTCGGCCACGGCCTGGGAGAGGTGGCGGCTGTCGGTACGCGGATAGCTGAGGAGCTTCTTCGTTTCGTAGAGCGCTTGCGCGACGCGCAGCGTTTTTTGGGCCGAGAACCCGAACAGCCGGTTCGCATGCCGCTGCAGCTCGGTCAGGTCATAGAGTGGCGGGGGCAGGATCTGCCGCGGCTTCTGCTCCATCGAGAGGATCTTCGCCGGTCCGGTTCGCGCACGCTCGAGGATCGCTTCGAACTCGGGCGCGTCTGGCGCGAGCCGCCGGTTCTCCGGCGTGGGCCGGTCCCCGCGAAACCATGTGCCGCGATACGAATCCGGCGTGCCCGCCGTCGCCACGGCAGCAGGCGCTGCCGCTGCTGTCTCCGGTTGGAATTCAGCGACGATCTCCAAATAGTCCTCAGGGACAAAATTCCGGATCTCCTTTTCACGGCCGACGAGCATGGCGAGGGTAGGGGTCTGAACGCGGCCGACGAAGAGACCGGAGCCGAA
Source organism: uncultured Verrucomicrobiota bacterium (assembly GCA_937875495.1). GTDB lineage: Bacteria > Verrucomicrobiota > CALLYA01 > CALLYA01 > CALLYA01 > CALLYA01. The sequence goes on along the minus strand of CALLYA010000429.1, from coordinate 751 downwards.
CGTGAGTGCGGTCATGCGGGAGAGGTTCATCCCCACGAGCCAATCGGCCTGGCTCCGGCCCCGGGCGGCATCCGCGAGCGGGTGGAACTCGGCCTGCGGCCGCAGCCCGTTCATGCCCTGGCGGATCGCGGCCGGGGTGAGCGAGGAGATCCAGAGGCGCTGTACCGGTTTCCGGCAACCGGCCTTTTCATAGATGTAACGGAAGATCAGCTCGCCCTCGCGACCGGCATCGGTCGCACACACGACCTGGGTCACTTTCGGCGAGGTCAGGATCTGCTTGATCAGTTGAAACTGTTTCGTGTTGACGATCTTGAGCGGCCAACGCTCGGGGAACATCGGCAGCTGGTCGACGGACCAGCGTTTCCAGGCCGGATTGATTTCGCCCGGCTCTTGAAGCTGCACGAGATGGCCGACGGCCCAGGTGACCACGTACCCATTCCCATGCAGAAATCCATCGCCCCTGGATCTCGCGCCTAAGACCTTGGCGATGTCACGCCCCACGGAGGGCTTCTCAGCAACAACGGCGACTGTCATAATGCTACTATTTTCCCATAGCCCCGTAGAAGCAATCCAGGGAAATCCGGCCTGTGGGTAGGAAGTCGATTGGAAGCCAGACCGGGACGGTCTGGATCTTGGTAGGAAGCCTGGCCGGGTTGCGGCCGGTTTTTGGGGGGATATGCCAGGCAACGCCACGCTTCCCATCGACCCCGATTCCGATTCCGATTCCGATTCCGACCCCGATTCCGACCCC
>CALLYA010000428.1 GCA_937875495.1 uncultured Verrucomicrobiota bacterium | reverse complement strand
GTTTTCGACCAACCTATCGGGGTGGGTAGGTTCCATGGTCTGCAGCCTACTTTTTGGGGTTATTTTCAGTGATACCGATTCAATTGACCAAGGTAGTTGTTGAAAACGGCTCCGATGTAGGTCCCTTTTCCCCCCTCCCAATACACCTCTGCGATCTCTGCGGGATTCCTCCCCATCCGGATCCGAAGACCTTTTCGGACGGGCTCTAGCTTGTTGGGAGGTTTCTTTGGAGAGCATAGAGGACGAGATCATAGTGCGAATTGATACGATCGCGATCTGGAAGCGCCCTGCCCTACACATGGGTCACCCACCGACTTCCGAACCCAACGATGAAAGGCGCGTGCGAATTCGAATCGCACGCGCCTTTTCAGTTTCTCGACACGCAATCATCTAAGGAGAGGTCGTTCGATCAGCTATCCGCTTTCCCCCATCCGGATCCGGAGAGCCTCCCGCAGAGGACGCGGGGGCGTTTTCGACCTGGCCAGGGGAGTGGGTAGGATCCATGCGCTGATCCCTACCATTTTAGGAGGTTTTTAGATAAACCGTTTCAGCAGACCAAGGCAGTAGCCGAGAAAAGAACCGCCGTTTTCGCATTCACTGCCCTCTTCGCATCTGCGCAAGTCCTTCCCATCCGGACCCGGAGAGCCTCGCTTGATCCCGTTGGCCTTTTTGGACAGACTCTAGGCAGGGACGCAGCTCGCACCGGAGCGATTAGTCGTTCTCTTGGCCGACTTGGAACCGGACGAATCGGACGATCTCGATGGGACCGCCCAATGCCTTGCCTTGCTGTTCCAGGTATTTGCCGATCGAGATCTCTTGCTCCTTCACAAACGGCTGATCCACCAAGCAGACCTCGGAGTAAAACTTCCGCAGTTTTCCCTCGATGATCTTGTCGAGGATGTTGTCCGGCTTGCCGGCCATCTGACTGCGATAGACCTCGCGCTCCTGCTCCAACGCCTGAGCTGGAACCTCGTCGCGTGTGAGATACGGTGGCGCGGATGCGGCAATCTGCAGAGTGACGTCCTTGCTGACATTGTCAAACTCCGGCTTAGCAAGTACTTCCGCAGGCGCGTTCATTTCCACCAACACACCGACCTTGGCACCCATGTGGATATAGGAGACCACTCGACCGCTGGCACTTTGGAACCGTGCGGCCCGCTGGAATACGACGTTCTCGCCGGTCTGCGTCACCAGCGAGGTAATCGTCTCACCCAGGCTGAGCTCCCCGAACGGTGTCTTGAGCGCTTCCTCATCGATCACCCTCAGACCGTCCTGCACCAGGGCCTTGTCCTCGGTGACCCACTGCGCCAGCTGATCCGCAAAACCAGTGAAGGTCTCGTTCCGAGCCACAAAATCGGTCTCGCAATTGACCTCAACCAAGCTGCCGATCTTCCCGTCAGAGGATATCACGGAGGCGACAACCCCCTCTTTCGCGGCGCGGCCTGCCCGCTTGGCGGCAACTGCGATACCGCGCTTGCGCAGGATGACTTCGGCCTGCTCGATATCGCCATTGGCCTCGGTGAGCGCCTTCTTGCATTCCATCATTCCGGCATTCGTCTTATTCCGGAGTTCCTTCACCATACTTGCAGTGATTTCCGCCATGGCCTTCTCTCCCTCCCCCGATTGATTATTGGTCCTCGGGGTTTTCTCTTCTTGATTCCATACAAAACAGTTCCGGTCCCAAAGGGGGAAACTCCCCCCTTCGGGCCGGACGTCATCATTCACGGGTCAGACGACTGCAGGGCAAGAGGGTTTCCCCTCAATAGGATCGTGTCGCGATTGTGTGGGCGTCTGCTCGTTCCAACCGCGAAGATCTCGGCTCATCAATCAAAAGAGCAGAGACCTATTCCTCTTCGTCGGTGCTCTCTTCCGCAGTCTCCTCGTCGGTGCTCTCATCTGCGCCTTGCTCCTCCTCGCTCACACCAAACTCCTCGGCCTGAACTTCAGGAGCGGCCTTCGTCTTTTGGTCAGACGACTCGATCACGATGTCTGAGATGTAGTTCGCAATGAGACGAATAGCGCGGATGGCGTCGTCATTTCCTGGAATGGGATAGTCCGCAAGGTCCGGATCGCAGTTGGTGTCTACCAGGGCGATGACGGGAATATTCAAACGGCGTGCCTCGTTGACGGCAATCGCTTCCCGCTTGATGTCGATGACAAACATCGCCGCGGGCGGCTCGGCCATCTTGGCAATGCCGTCCAGGTTGCGGTGAAGTTTGAAAAGCTCACGGCGGATCTTGGCCTCTTGCTTTTTGCCCAAGCGCTTGATGTCGTCCGACTCGATGAGTTGGTCGAGCTCATGCATCCTTTTGATGCTGCGTTGGATTGTGCGAATGTTGGTAAGTGTCCCACCCAGCCAACGATGGGTCACATAGTATTGTCCACAACGCTGGGCCGCATCGCGAATAGGATCCTGCGCCTGCTGCTTCGTTCCGACAAAGAGCACGGTACCGCCGTCGGCGACTGCACCCTGAAGGTACTGGTGCATCTCCCGCAGTTCCGCCATGGTCTTGGCCAGATCGATAATGTAGATCCCATTGCGCTCACCAAAGATGAAACGCCGCATCTTCGGGTTCCATCGCTTGGTTTGATGCCCGAAATGGACACCCGCTTCCAACAACTGCTTGACATGTATCTTGGGCACTATGGCCTCCAACTTCCTCTGGGGTCAGCTGCTCGGGAAACCGCGAGAAGGACGTCAATATGGTTCGCTCAATGCTACCGTTTCCCGGACTGGCCCAGCCCGTCCTTCCGGTCTTGGATCTGCCTATATTACGCATATCCCCTACGGATGCAAACCGCGGCCTTGAGCGCGGTTTGCAGGTCTGCCAACCGAAGGGGATCTTCTGGGGTCGAGTATGAGCCAGGATCCAAACACGCTTCGCATCCCCACCCGATGGAGAAATACCCCCATGGCCTTTGATAAAACTCAAGCACCCGCCCCCGGCAGCATCATCGATGTGGAGATCACAGACATCGGGTTTGGCGGGGATGGAGTCGGTCGCTTGGACGGCATGGCCGTCTTCGTTCCCTACACCCTCCCTGGCGAAACTGTTCGGGCTCGTGTTTTCGAACGGAAACGGCGCTTCCTCAAGGCATGGCCCAAAGAGATCCTGACCCCCTCCCCGGATCGGATCCAGGCCAGATGCGGGCATTACCAACTCTGCGCCGGGTGCGCCTACCAACACATTCCGTATGTGCGGGAGCGGGAAATCAAGGCGGACCAGGTAAGGCAGCTGCTCCAGCGGATTGGTCACCTCGAAGGAATCCCGATCTCCTGTGCCCCCCTGCCCGATGCCCTCGGCCTGGAGGACGGCTACCACTATCGCAATCGGGTGACCGTACACCGCCTCCGCAGGCAATGCGGCTTCTTCAAGCATGACAATCACCAGGTACTGACCATCGAAGAGTGCCCCATCTCCGCCCCCGGGCTTCAGGAACTTATTCTTGACGAGGCCCGCCATCCCGAGGGACTCCCACGTGTGGATCTGCGTATCGATTCCGCCGGACAACCGGTCTCTCAGGCGCAAGCCTGGTTTCAGGTGGATTGCCATGGCCACACATATCGTGTTCCGCTGGAGAGCTTTTTTCAGACCCATTTCGCAGCGGCTGCCCAAATGATCGATTTGCTGGAGGGCTGGATGTCAGACCTTTCCAAGCGCAACCTCCTGATCGATGGGTACGGGGGTGTGGGCCTGTTCTCCGTCGCTCTGGGGCAACTCTTTTCCAAGACGATCTTGGTGGAACTCGATCGCAACGCCGTCGAGGCAGCGCAGCTGAACATGCGCACGAATCGTCCGGAAAGCGCCTTTTCCACCCATGCAGCACCGCTGGAAACCACCCTTTCCAGCCTCCTGCGCAGCCACGATACGAACGCAACCAGTGTCATTCTCGATCCGCCTCGCGTCGGTCTCCAACCGCAGGTGATCGATATCCTCCTGGCCAGGACACCCCAAAACGTTTTTTATATTTCCTGTGATCCTTCCAAGCTCGCCAGGGATCTTGCGCGACTCAATACCCGTTATCTGGTAAAATCCGTTCAGCTGGTGGACATGTTCCCGAGGACCGCTCACATCGAATCGATCGCCTTCCTCGAACTCAAGGCGTAGGGATCAGGAGCAATGAAAGGTGTAGGCCATGCATAAAGGCAATCGAAAACCCGTTGCCGCAGGTAGGTTCTACCCCAAGGACAAAAATGTTTTGGCCGGCCTGGTCTGGGATCTGTTACAGGGCTGCCCCAGGGCAGAAGAATCACAACTGCAGCAAACGACCGGGATCCTCGTTCCGCATGCCGGCTATCCGTACAGTGGAACGACCGCCGCCGCCGCCTTCGGATATGCCCAGGCGGCGGCCCCACGCCGTATCTGGTTGGTCGGCCCCTCCCACACCTTGGCCTTTGCCGGCATCGCGCTTTCCGGCGCCGCGGCCTTTGAATCGCCGATCGGTATCAACCCTGTGAGTCCCGTGGTCTCCGAACTGGCCGAGCTGCCAGGGTTCATGCTCCTTGAGTCGGCCCACAGTCCTGAGCACAGCCTGGAGGTCGAACTACCATTTATTCAGACCGTGTGGGGTGAGGTTCCCATCGTCCCACTCTTGATCGGTAACGAAAACGACTGGGAGGACGTCTCCGCCCTCGCGACATCCCTGCGCGACTTCCTCCAACCCGGAGACTTCTGGGTAGTCAGCAACGATTTCACGCATTACGGCTCCGCTTTCGGCTATACCCCCTTCCCTCACCACCGTGCTGCGGAGGAGATCCGCAAGCTCGATCAGCGCGGGGCGCAGCTCCTCACCACCGCCAATGCTCAAGAGTTCCATCAACTGGCCAAGACAACGACCTTCGACGGTGCGACCAGCATCCCCCTCGCCCTCCTCTGTCAGGCGCCCTGCAAGGCGACGCTCCTGATGCACGTCCTCTCCGGTGACTCCACCGGCAATTACGACCACTCGGTCAGCTATCTCGCAATGGCGTTCCAGCGCCGGGAGAAAAGCTAGAGACCGTCCGAAAGGGTGGAAGACCATCCGGAGCCGGAGAGCCTCGCGCAGAGGCGCAGAGACGCGGTGGCGTTTGCGACCTGGTTATGGGGTGGGTAGAGCCAAAGTTCTGATCCAAACCATTTTGGGAAATTTTTAGGTTTACCGTTTCCAGGCTAGAGCCTGTCAAAAAAGCTAGATGGCGAAGCAAGCTCGGACTGATCGGACTGATCGGCAACCATTGCCTGGAGGCGACGCCTGATCGAGCGCGCCTTTTCGGACGGTCTCGCTAGGCAGTTGCAGGAAGCGCCTCAACCCTGCAAGGAAACCTCTCCTCCCACCCTTCGTGTCTTCGTGTCTTTCCTCAATTCCTTTCCCCTTTCCCCCTCCCCTTCCCGCCCTTTCCCTAGGCAATCAGGTTTGAGCAGTGGCCGTTTTCGAGCACGAACCGCCGTTCGAACGTGCCGAAATGTTCCAGTCCGCTCCCCTTTGCGGCGGTGAGCCACAGCTGTTCCGCACTCCGGAGCACCTCCCACACTCTCAACCGACGCTCTTCGTCCAGCTCGCCAAAGATCTCATCGGCCAGAATGATAGGCTCCTGTCCGAAGACCGCACGAACCCAGTCGATCTCCGCCAGCCGAAGGGCCAAGGCGGTGGTTCGCTGCTGGCCCTGGGAGCCAAAGCGCTGGACCGGGGATGCCCCCAGCAGAAGCTGAACCTCATCCGTGTGGGGACCGACCAGAGTGAACCCTCTGCGCTGTTCAGCAGGGCGCTCTATCTCCAAGGCAACCTTCAGGGCTTCCCGCCAATCCGATTCCTCGGCATCCGGGCCGGGAGATTGACCCAGTTCCGCCTTCCACCCAGGCTGGTATTGCAAATGAAGCGGTTCGTCTTGTCCGCTTAAACGCTGGTAATGACCAGCCGCGATAGGACTGAATTGATCGATCAATCGGGCATGTTGGCGCATCAACGCCGCACCCAAATTGAGCCATGGCTCGGTCCAGGACTGTACCAAGGCGGTATCGGCACGGCCACCGCTCTGCTGAAGGACCAGATTGCGCTGGCGTACCGCGCGGGTGTAGCGATAGACCAAGCCTCCCGCCTCGGGCACGGTCAGGGTCAACAGGCGGTCCATCCAATTCCGTCGCAGGGAAGGCGATCCAGAAACCAGGTTCAGGTCCTCATGGCTCAGGAATACGGCATGAGCGAGATCCCGCAGGCGGCGAACGGAAACGACCTGATCATCGATCAGAATCCTGCGCTGGCTGGATGCGGGAAAGTAGCTCGACTTGATCGTGCGGCTGGTTTCTTTTCCGAGCGCCAGGCGGCCGCCCACAAAGAAGTGCGGTTGGTCCCATTGGACGAGATCCCGCAGGGCCACATTCCGGAAGGTGCTTCCGCTCAAGAGATGATAGACCGCCTCGAGGAAGTTGGTCTTGCCCTGGGCGTTTCGTCCAAACAATAGGTGTGCACCCGGTTCCAGGGTGATATCGATGGGGGCGAGATTCCTGAATCTGCGCACACGCAAATAGCGGAGGTACATCGTTCAAACCGCGTATGAAACAGGGAGCGATCCGCTGGAAGACGACTGGCTGAGACATGCAGCAGAGAGGTCGATCATTCGTCTTCGGCCGCCCGATACCGCATCGGCATCAGCACGTAGAGGAAGTTCATGGAGTTGGTCCTCAGCACGCCGGGACTCGTATAGTCGCTGATCTCCAAGGTGACATCGTCGACGTCGAGCTGGCGCAGGGGATCCATGAGGTAGATGGGGTTAAAAGAGACCTTCAACTCGTCGGCATCGCACCGCACCGGAATCTCGTCCTTCGCTTCGCCGATCTCAGGTGAATTGGTCTCAATCCGCATTCGATCGCGGGTGAAGGTCATGTTGACCGAGAGATTCCGATCATTGAGCAGGAGGGACACCCGGCGCAAGGCCTGAAGCAATTCCATTCGATTGATCGTAACGCGCACGGAGGAATCGGAGGGGACGACCTGCTGAAAATTCGGAAACTGGCCCTCAATCAGCTTGGAGATAAGGAGGGTACCATCCAGGTCGAATGCGATCTCCGGCGCCATCACGAAGACCTCGACATCGCCCTCCGAACCGAGCACTCGCTCAAGCTCGTGAACGGCCTTGGCAGGGAGAATCACCTTCGTCAGCTCCTCCCCGCTCCATTGGATCTCGTGCTCAGCCAGGGCCAATCGTCGGCCGTCCGTCGCCACAACGGTCAACTTATCGCTCTGAATATGGAACAGCAGACCGTTTAAGACGTACCGGTTCTCATCCGTGCTGATGGCATAACTGGTTTGTTTGAGGATCTCGCGCAAGCGGCGTTGCGGAATCTTGAACTGTTGGCCCGAACCCAACGGCGGCAGCGGGGGAAAATCCTCGTCGGAGAGCCCGACGATGCGAAAAACGGACCCGGAACAGGTGATGGTACTGACACAGCGCTCGTCGGTCTCGAACTCCACCTGCTCCTCGGCCAGCTCTCTGACGATGCTGGTCAGCCGCTTCACCGGCAGGGTTGTCGCCCCGGGATCCTGGATGGTGGCCGGGACAAAGCATTGCATTCCAACCTCCAGATCCGTAGTCGTCAACTGAATACCGGCCTCTGTGGTCTCGATCAACACGTTGCCCAAAATCGGCAGCGTAGTCCGAGTGCTGACAACGTTCTGGACCTGCAAAAGGCCTTCCAGAAGATCCTCTCGATTGGCGGAAAATTTCATGCCCTGGACGCTGCTCCTTGGAACGGAAAGGGTTCGCAGAGATACCAAACCGCGGGTGCTGTGATGGTTGTTCAGGAGTGTTTCCTTTCGTCCTTATTATAGCCCGGATTGTCTCGAAGCAAGCAAAGAACTTCGCCGGTGGTTATGGGGGTACCTCACCCTAGCACTAGGTCATCCGAAAAGGTAGATGTCGACGCCTGATCGAGTACTCCTTTTCGGAGAAGATTCAGCCACAGAGGACTGAGTTCACAGAGAGAATCTGCCCTTTGCCATCGATGGGAGGACCTGCTCTTCAGACGGGGTGCTTTCAGATGGAAGAGGGCTTCCCCCTCTGTGT
>CALLYA010000427.1 GCA_937875495.1 uncultured Verrucomicrobiota bacterium | reverse complement strand
GTTTGGAACGCGGCTACCTTTTCGGATGACCTCTACTCTTCGGACGCCCCCGAACCAAAGCGCCCGCCATACACCCACTCGGGAAACTCGCCAGCCGCGTACTCTACAGTGCGCAAACCCCGCTCGATCTCTTCGTCCGCATAAGCATCCAGCACCTCCGCGAGAAAGAGCCGCTTGTCGCCGGTCACCACAAAGCCGGTGACCCGACATTCCATGTGCGCAACGCACTCCGCAATGATCGGTACGCTGACCCTCCGCGCCGGCAACGGGGTCAAGCCGGTCGCCTGAAACTTGTCGACATCACGTCCCGAATGCCGCCCGCAGTAATTGATGTGACGTTTCAATCCCATCGGAGGGACGTTGACGATGAACTCGCCGGTCGCCTGAATCAGTTCCCCAGAATACATCCCGTGGCCGATCGCACAGGCGACCATCGGCGGCGCCTTCGATACCGGCATGCAAAAGCTCACCGCAATGATGTTGGCCCCCTCCCCCGTGCCGCACGTCACAAGATAGTGCCGCATGGGCCAGAAGTATTTCAAATAGTCGGTAGGTCTCTTGTTCATCGCCATCCTGACCAGTCCGCTGGTGCAGCCTTCCCGACCCCCGCTCCAGGTCACAACGGGAGTCGTGAGAATTTCAGAACCTCCCCGAGCCCAGGGTCAGCACCCCGATCCTGCCGATTCAGGGAGAGCTCGCATTTTTTGCATGTATATCAGGGTTGCCCGAGCGGACAAAACCTCTTTTCGGAAGCCCACATAGCCATGGCGTTCGTAGAGTCGAATATTGCCCTCGCTCTGGTCGCCCGTGAACAACTCAAAGCGCTCCACCTCAGGAAAGACCGACTCAACCTGAAGCAGCAGCGCACTTCCAATCCCTCGGGACTGAAAGCGCGGATCCACAACCAACCGCCCGATCAGGCAGGTTGCCCCCGTCACCTGTGCCCGCACGGCACCAACCAGAAAACCTTCCAGCTCCGCTTTCAGAAAGACCTTCGATTCGAACTCCGACGCAATCTCCTCATACGTCTCCAGCAACGGAGGCAGAGAAAAGTCCCCGTATCGTACCGCCTCTTCCCTGAACGCCTCCTTCTGGATGGCCAGGATGCGAGCGAGATCACCACGTTCCGCCCTGTTGATCTTCATTACCCCCAACCTCCAAGTCGCGCGGTGACGTTCCATGCCCGCGCTTTTGATGCCTCGCCCGACCTACCCGCACATTCCTAATCGGCCGCTTGTGGCGCGCTCAATGCCTTGCTGTAATAGCCTGACGGGTCAAAACAGCAAACCCGCCGCTTCCCGGACGCGAGCATATCACACGCGTCATCGATCCGCTTCGCTCGAGTCTTCGATTGCTTCGCCGAAGTGATCCAGTGGATCCAGTCCACCCGCGCGATGGTCGTCGTGCCATCCCAAACCGCCCGCGCCTCGGGTGCGGCTTCCAACGCGGCCGCCAGATCGGAGGGGACCTCCGGCTCCGGCTCTTGTTCCACCGGCCGGATTTCAACCGCAACAGCATCGCCGAACTCCACGCCAGCCGCCTCCATCAGCTCTCTATCGACCCGCAGCCAATGACTCAACCGGCCGTCAGGCTCGAGCGTGACGACAAAAGCCTGCCCATTGAGGGAACCCTCCACCGTCGTCCGCCCCCGGCGGGGCAGCCCTTCACTCGCACTCTTGGGCAGCACGACAAAGCCCCAAATGCTCTCTCCCTCCGACAGCACAGGACGCGACAGCACAGCCTCGAATCGTGATCCAGATTTGTCTTGAGTCATCTTCATCCACCCGTTGTCAGTCCTCACGCACCACCCGCTCGGTCCGCGACCGCCCCCTCGCCGGCACTGCATTCGGCTCCAGCTTCTTTGATCTCTCCTCGGGCAACGATTCTATTTACAAGGTAACTACTCAGGTAGCCCCACCATAGCGCTACCACTGAGGGAATTGTAATCT
>CALLYA010000426.1 GCA_937875495.1 uncultured Verrucomicrobiota bacterium | reverse complement strand
CAGCGAAGCGGTACACGTTCACGTACACGATGATGCGGCGAGTACGAGTACGAGTACGAGTACGGGGGGGACGATCAGTCAGATCATTGTCGAAATCGAAATCGGGATCGAAATCGGGATCGAAATCGGGATCGGGGTCGATCCCTGCCATGTATGGCACCTGGCCCTCATGGACCGCTTAAACTTCACTGCCGAGTTGTGTCAGCACCGCAACAATACGGTTGCAGTACCCGGTTTCTCGTATCCGCTTCCCATCACGCGTCCTTTCGATACCGATACCGATAGCGACCCCGACCCCGATCTTGCTTCGCCATTGGCCTTTTCGGACAGCCGCGGCCCGAATCGTCGCCCTCCTTCAGACGTCGCCTCCAGACCATGGTAGCCGATCTGTCCGATCTGTCCGATCTGCCTTCGGGGTCAACCACCCACCCATACACGCGGCAATCCTGGGTAGATCCCGGTCAGGATTTCATAGGGAATCGTGCCGCACCACGCTGCCAACTGGTCCGCCCCTAGGTACTCATCGCCCTGGCGACCGATCAGCACAACCTCGTCCTCCGGCTCCACCCCTGGGATGTCCGTCAGATCGACCATGCACATATTCATGCAGATCCGGCCCCGAATCTGCGCCCTGCGCCCGTGCACCAGGACGTAGGCCTGACCCGATAGCCGCCGGTCATACCCTTCATAGTAGCCCACCGGCAAGACACCGATCCGCGTGGGCCGCGTCGCACGGAAGGTGCAGCCGTAGCCGATGTACTCACCCTCCGGCACCATCTTGATCTGGCCGATCCGAGTCTTCCAGGATAAGACCGGGCTTAGGTTCAGGATGGGCGCCCCCTGCTCCTTGCACGAAACGAGGGTCTCCCGCGACGGCCACACCCCGTATAGGCTGATCCCCAGACGCACCATCTCGAAATGCGTCTCCGGAAACAACAGGACCGCTGCGGAACAGGCCGCATGCCGCAACAGCCGAGCACCATCCTCCATCCGCTCTCCCGCCATGGCGCTCAATTGCAAGAAACGCTGAAGCTGCCCCTCAGCGAAACGATGGTCGGTTGTGTCCTCAATGTTCGCGAAGTGCGTGGAAACACCCTCCAGCACCAGCTCAGCGCGCTTCTGGATCTTCGAAAGAAAGCCCGGGAGATCCTGCAGGAGCACCCCTTGCCGATTCGTGCCGGTCTCCAGTTTGATGTGTATCCGCACGCGCCGCCCTTGCGCACGCGCCGCCGCCGCCAAGGCATCCAAACTCTCTTCACGATAGACGATCGTACGCAGGTCCCGCCGAACCAGCTCCTCCATATCCGCCAATGCGACGTAGCCCAGGACGATGATCGGCACCTCGATCCCCGCGTCCCGCAGTTGGCACCCCTCCTCGATACCGTTCACACAGAGCCACTGCGCCCCGCCTGCCAGGGCCTCCCGACCTACCTCCAGGATCCCATGCCCGTAAGCGTTCGACTTCACCACCGCGCCCAATAAAACCCTGGTCCCGATCCGCCCCCGGAATTGCGACAAATTGTGCCGCAACGCCGACCGATCCAACTCAACCCAATTCAACATCGCCCTTGACCCCTTTCCCCAACCTAAACACGGTTTCCTGTTGCCCTCGGAAACAGGCATGGATAGTCTCTTCCACCGTCGACCGCAATTGGATCCTATAAAATCCAATGCGCCGGACCGACATCGACACCCACCAGCCATTTCATGCCCGGTACCCACACTCCTTCACCCATCTCCCGCAGGAGGAACAATGCCCAAGACCCCTTCGTTCCCACCCAACCGTTGTGCCCCGAAGAAAATCCAAGAGGTCGCGATCGCTCTCGGCCTGGACCCGGAAATCATCCTCCCACACGGGCACTTCATCGCCAAGATCCCATTTTCCGAGCTGGAGAAACGCCAGGATCAACCCGACGGCCGCTTGATCCTGGTCTCCGCCATGAGCCCCACCCCCACCGGCGAAGGGAAGACCACCACCACCATCGGCCTGGGCGACGCCCTCTGCTCGCTCGGACATAACGCAGCCATCTGCATCCGCGAACCCTCCCTCGGCCCCTACTTCGGTATCAAGGGCGGCGGCACCGGCAGCGGGAAAGCACAAGTCGTTCCCGCTGAGGATATCAACCTGCACTTCGTCGGTGACATGTACTCGGTCAGCAAGGCGAACAACCTCCTGGCCGCCATGCTCGACAACCACCTCCAGCATGGAAACGAACTCGGGATCGATCCGCGCAGGATCGTCTGGCGCCGTGTGATCGATCTCAACGACCGCGCCCTGCGCGAGATCATTGTCGGCCTGGGCGGCGTCAAACACGGCGTGCCCCGAAAAGACGGGTTCAATATCACACCCGCCTCCGAGGTCATGGCCATCCTCTGCCTCGCACACGATTACGCGGATCTCGGCAAGCGCCTCAGCAATATCGTCGTTGCCTTCACCCAAAAAGGCCAGCCGATCACCGCCAGCGACCTCCAAGCCGCAGGCGCCATGCAGGTCCTGCTCCGCGATGCCATCCATCCGAACCTCGTCCAAACCCTCGAGAGCACCCCGGCCTTCGTCCACGCCGGACCCTTCGCCAACATCGCCCAAGGGACCAACAGCGCCATCGCGACGCGAACCGCGCTCAAACTCGCTGATTATGTCGTTACCGAAGCCGGCTTCGGTACCGAGCTCGGCGCCGAGAAGTTCTTCGACATCAAATGCCGCATCGCCGGCCTTCAACCCCAAGGTGTCGTCATCGTCGCAACCGTCAAAGCTATCGAATACCACGGCGGTTTCGATGAGGAGGGCGGCCTCGGAAACCTCGCCAAACATATCCAGAACATCCAGCTGTTCGGTCTCAAACCGGTCGTCGCTATCAACCACTTCACCGGGGATCGCCAAAGCGATATCGACCGAATCATCGATTTCTGTGCATCGAAAGGTGTGGAAGCTGTCGCCGCCACCCACTGGAAAGATGGCGGTAAGGGGGCTCACAACCTCGCTCAGGCCACGCTTCGTGCCGTCGAGGCAAACAAGCGAAAACGCCTTAAATTTCTCTACCCGCTCGAGTCCTCCATCAAACAGAAGATCGAAACGATCGCCCGAAAACTCTACGGCGCCCAAGGCGTGGATTACGACAGCGCCGCAGAGGCACAGGCGGAACTCCTTGAACAGAGCGGGTACGGTCAGCTCCCGGTCTGTATCGCCAAAACCCCGCTCTCCCTCTCCGACGATCCCAAGCGCCATGGTCGCCCCCGGAACTTCCGAATCAAAGTCAACGAACTGAGGATCTCCGCCGGAGCTGGATTTGTCGTCGTCATCTGCGGCAATATCATGACCATGCCCGGGCTTCCCAAGGTCCCCGCCGCAGCGAATATCAAAGTATTGGACAGCGGCGAGGCGGTCGGCTTGAGCTGAACACCTCGGCCGTCTCTCTGCCGTATCCCCGACCGGAAGTCGGGAAACCCCGGACCCAAACAAGAACCAGAGGTTATACACCAACATGAAAATCAAGATGTACACCGGCCTTCTCGGCCTCGCCCTGATCGGATGGATGCAGGCGGCCACCGCCGCGGAAACAATTCAACTCTTCGACGGGAAATCGTTCGAAGGTTGGGATTACTTCCTCGTTGAAGAAGGCGTGAAGCTGGAGGATGTCTGGGCGGTCAACGACGGTATCATCGTCTGCAAGGGCGAGCCGTTCGGTTACCTCTACACCCAACAGGCCTTCAAGAATTACAAGCTCGTCGTCGAATGGCGCTGGGCCCCCGGAAAGAAACCCTCCAACAGCGGCGTCCTGCTCCGCATCGCCGGCGACCACAGATTCCTGCCCAGGTGCGCGGAAGCCCAACTCCAATTCGGCAGCGCCGGTGATATCTGGGCGTTCGAAGGCATGAAGGTGACCGGTCACCCCGCCCGTACCCGGGATGTCAAGGGTCATGAACTCCTCGGCGATTTCGTCGGTGTCGGCAAGATCCAGAACAACGAGAAAGACCCCGGCGAGTGGAACCGCTATGAAATCACCTTCGACCAAGACGTTCTCGCCTTGGTCGTCAACGGGGTTCAGGTCAATGTCGCGAGCGGACTCGATAACGTCGCCGGCGCGATCGGCCTGCAGTCCGAAGGCGGCGAGATCCACTTCCGTAAGGTAGAACTCACGCCACTCGACTAGTCGCGCATCCACGCATGAGATCTCCCTCCCCTAGCGGGGGGGTATCCGAAAAAGGTCTATGGTGAAGCAAGATCGGGGTCGCTATCGGTCTCGGTATCGAAAGAACGCGGGATGGGATTCGGACCTG
>CALLYA010000425.1 GCA_937875495.1 uncultured Verrucomicrobiota bacterium | reverse complement strand
AATCCCGCCAAGCTGTCGAACGACCGCACGAGCCGGCCGTCACGCAGAACCGTTACCGCATCACAGACCCTGAAGACCTCCTCCAGCCTGTGCGAGACATAGAGGATCACATGCCCGCGCGCCTTCAGCTCCTCCAGAATCTCAAACAGACGCTGGACCTCTCGGTCAGACAGACTGCTCGTCGGCTCGTCCAGCGCCAATACCTTCGCACCCTGGGCAAGCGCTTTCGCAATCTCAACCATCTGACGCTGCGCGATCGAGAGCCGCCCGAGCTTCACCGACGGATCGATCGTTTCCCCAATCCGCTCGAGCTGAGCACGGGCAGCCGCATACAATTGCCGGCGTCGGACCAGTCCCAGCCGGGCAGGCAGGTGCCCCAAATAGAGGTTCTCCGCCACCGACAGCTCCGACACCAGCTGCAATTCCTGGTGGATCACCGCGATCCCAGAGCGCAGCGCAGCACCCACCCCGGCAAGCCGTTGAGCCGCGCCGTCGACATACACCGAGCCCTCCGAAGGCGGATGAATCCCACCCAGGATCTTCAGCAGAGTGGACTTCCCAGCGCCGTTCTCCCCGATCAATGCGTGGATCGAGCCCTCGCGCACGCCGAAATCGATTCCGTCCAATGCGCGTACGCCCGGAAAACTCTTACCAATCCCGGAGAACCGAAGATATGAACCGTCCACCACCTTCATCACGCCCCCGCCCTCAGCATCCACCACTCCCATGCAGTCCGTTCAGGAACCAATACTATGCGGTCATTCCCGCCAAAGGCCCTGGCGTTTCAGCTCCTGCTCGTAGTTATCGCGCGTGATCAGGATCGCCGTGGTCCGCGTGTCCGCCTTCGGCGCCACACCGCTCTGAATCCAATCATAGACCATGGAGACCGTGTCATACCCATGCAGCCGCGGCTGCAGGAGCATCGAGCCGAAAAAGGCATTGTCCTTGCCAAGCTCATCCTGCACATCCGTCCCGTTGATCCCGATCGCGATCACGCGGTCCTTGCCGATGCCCTTGCTGCTGAACGCGCGCACTGCACCGATGACCGTCAGGTCGTTCATGCCGCAGACCAGCCAGTTGCGGACCTCCGGGTGGTTCGTCAGCAGGTCGTTCGTCGCGTTGAAGGCCTCGTCCGTCTCGTCCTTCTTCTGGGGCGCCTGATACACCTTCTCCACCGGGAAGCCGGCCTCGATCAAGGCCTCCATCGCGCCATCGGTCCGCTCCCGCGCGGTATCCAGATCCTTGAAGACCACCACGCAGGCGGCCGTATCCTCCACCGCCCAGCCACGATTCTGCATCTCCACATACAACGCCTTGCCGACCTGACGCCCGATCTCCTTCGCAGCAATGCCAAGGTGCGGGACCTCCGTCATGAACGCGCCCTCGGCATCCACCAGCTGGTCGTCCACTGTCATGAACTTCAGGTCGTTCTGCTCCGCAAGCCGCTTGATCGCAGGCCCCATGCGCACGTCCGGCGTGCAGATGACAAACCCCTGCGCGCCACTCACCGCCAGGCTGTCAATCTGCGAACGCACCTCCTCGGCATCCTTCGCTCCAATCTTGATGAGCTCGAATCCCTTTTCATCCGCGGCCTCCTGCGCATAGCGCCACTCCGCCCGGAACCAGGATTCCTCCGGCTGCTTCACCAGGAACCCGATCTTGATCGCACCGGAATCCGACCCGCCCCCGTCACCACCGCAACCGACCAGCCACACCTGGGCCAAACCAACCAACAAGAGACATCCCAACCATCGAAACCGCTTCATAGTCCTCAACTCCCATCGACAGACCAGCATCCAGGCCAACTCAAAACACTCACCCACCCCTCTACCCCAAACGCCCCGCTCAGGTCGAGGAAAAGGCGCGGAGGGGGAAAAGGGCGGAAGCGCCGACCTCAGGCCCACGTTGCCAAAGCAAGATTCCCTCGATTCCCTCGATTCCCTCGATTTTCCCGACCCCGATTCCCCTCTTCTCGAATCCGCGGCCATCTGCGGATCCAATCTCCGAAGTGGGCTCCCCGGGCTGTACCCCAATCTCACCAGACCGAGACGGTCTGGCTAGAGCCCGTCCGAAAAGGCAGCCGCATTCTCAACCTGACCTCCCCATCCGGACCCGGAAAGCCTCCCGCAGAG
>CALLYA010000424.1 GCA_937875495.1 uncultured Verrucomicrobiota bacterium | reverse complement strand
AAACAGAAACTCGAGGAACTTCTAGTTCCAGTTTGACAGACCACATGCCTGTGGCTCCGCCGTTCGAGCAGGGACCCAATCAAACTGTGCTTACCGGATTCCCAGCCGAGTTCTCGGTATCTCTACCGGATGGTGGGGCCTACACCATGGTCTGGAAGAAGGACGGAGGCGTCATTGCCGGAGAGACCGGGACTTCGCTCCTCATCCCCAGCGCCCAAGCACAGAACTCCGGGGTCTACACCCTGGAAATCACCTTTGGCGACAAGACCGTTGTCACCAATCCATCCCGGTTGATCGTTCCGGCGACACCGGCCAATCCCTATGATCAAACCATCCTGAACAACAATCCGCTCTATTACTGGCGACTCGGCGAGTCCGCTGGAGCAATAGACATGGTGGACGAACAGAGCTCGCTCACGGGACTCTATTTTATCGACGTGCAACTTGGTGTACCCGGGGCGATTTTGGGGGATGACAACACCGCAGCTGGGTTCACCGGGGTTGTTGATTCAAAGTCAGACGCCTGGGATACGAGCGATCAACCGACCCAGTTCTCCGTCGAATTCTGGGCGATGCGGACCGGCGGTGCCAGCACCTTCACCTCCCCGATCACCAATCGCGACCTGAATGACGAGGTTGATCCTCCCTATCGTAAAGGCTGGACCTTCTATGCTACCGATACCAATATTTGGCAGTTCCGCATTGGCGATGATTCTCCCGATTGGGTGATCATCGACGGGACTCCGGTCGTCGATGGGAAATGGACGCATTTGGTCGGCACCTACAACCAGACCGCCGGTGAAATGGCGTTCTATATCGATGGCGCACTCGTCGGATCCGTTCCAGCAGCCTACGCGCCGATTGCCCTCGAATACCTAGTGCCGGTCTTCCGCGTGGGGGCAGGTTCGACCGAGACCGAAGAAGGCGGCTTCTTCTTCATCGGTAATGTGGATGAAATCGCTTTCTACGACTATCCGCTCACCTCGGAAGTCGTAGCCGCTCATTATGCCGCAGCATTCAACCCCAACGTCGCTCCGGTGATCACTCAAGACCCGATCTCCACGGACATCCTTGAGGGTGGCTCTGGCGAACTCACGATTGAAGTGATCAGCGGAACACCGCCCACCTACCAGTGGCAAAAGGATGGATCCAACCTGCCCGGGGCAACCGACCAAACCCTGCTGCTGGAGAATGCAGATCCGGCATCGGCCGGAGCCTACCGAGTGATCGTGACCAACAGCGCTGGTTCCACCACCAGCGCAGCTGCAACCGTGCGTGTCCTCGGGCCGCTCGAAACCTACGAGGCTACCGTCCTCAGGGATGCCCCTGTGGCCTACTGGCGGCTGGATGAATCCTCCGGCACCACCGCGGTCGACTCGGTCGGCAATCATGACGGGACCTATATGAACGGGGTTGAACTCGGCCAACCCGGCGCACTCGCCGGTAACGACGCGGTCAACTTCGCGGCCAGGTTCACCCAATCCCTCCAAACGAAAATGGAGGTCCCATGGTCCGCGGCACTCAATACCCCGCAATACACCATGGAATGCTGGGCAATGTCCACCGGTGGCGAGTCGCACCGCTCACCCATGACCAACCGTGGAGATGGTCCTCAGGAAGGGCATATCTTCTACGCGGATCCCAACCACACCTGGCAATACTGGTCCGGCTCCGGAAGCGGCTGGGCCTCTGTAGGAGCAGTTCCTATCGTCAACGGAGAGTGGTACCACCTGGTCGGGACCTATGATGGCAGCGTCAAACGGTTCTTCGTCAACGGCCAGGAGGTCGGTTCCGCCGTGGGCGCCATTGTGCCGAATGATGCCGATTTCCTGCGTATCGGCGCAGGAGCGACCGAGAATCCTGTCGGTGACTACTTCTTCGAAGGGTATGTCGACGAAGCCGCGGTCTACGACAAGGCGCTCTCACCGGCTGCCGTGCTCACGCACTTCCTGGCGGCGCGGCCACCCGTGTCTGATTTGCCTATCCTCGACATCCAGACGGATGCCGGTGGGGTCGTCCTCTCATGGGACGGCACCGCCCAATTGCAATCCGCCGATACCCCGAGCGGTCCATGGACCGATGTCCCTGGTGCAGCCAGCCCATACCAGGCAGCCGCCGATACCGCTCAGATGTTCTGGCGGTTGACGACTCCGTAACCGTCGCTCAGCATAACGTAATTACATCCAACCAACGCCCGGTCGCACGGGAGCCATGGCTCCCGCGGCCGGGCGTTTCCCGTGCAACCTCCCAGCCTGAGCCCGTCTGAAAAGGGAGCCGCTTCCCCATCCGGATCCGGAGAGCCTCCCGCAGAGGGCGCGGTGACGTTTTCGACCACCCTATCGGGGTG
>CALLYA010000423.1 GCA_937875495.1 uncultured Verrucomicrobiota bacterium | reverse complement strand
TCCCAATACACCTCTGCGCCCTCTGCGATCTCTGCGGGAGTCCTCCCCATCCGGACCCGCAGACCTTTTCGGACGGCCTCTATCTTGAGCCCGTCCGAAAAGGAACGTTCCTTTCTGCGCCACCTCCAGGCAATGGTTGCCGATCTGTCAGATCATCGTCGAAATCGAAATCGGGATCGAAATCGAAATCGAAATCGATCCCTTCCCTGCATGGCACCCGGCCTTCACGGACCGCTCAAACTTGACTGTCGAGTTGTATCAGCACCGCAACAATACGGTTGCGGTACCCGGTTTCTCATGTCCGAATCCCATCACCCGTTCCTTCGATACCGATCCCGATAGCGACCCCGACCCCGAGCTTGCTTCGCCAATCAGGCTTTGACGGCCCCGAACCGGGTCGGTATACTTGGCGGATTACCTTCTGGATATATCGCACTGAACGCTAATTAGGCGTGTGATTACGCCTGTGGAATGAGGAGGATTGCATGAGATCGTTTCAGATCATGATTGTTGGGTTTGTGTTGCTTGGGGCGGGTTTGTCCCATGCGATAGCGCAGGAAAAGGGGCTTGTGTTCGCGCATCGTGGTGGGGCGTACGAGTTCGATGAGAACACGATCGCGGCGTTCAAGGCCTCGTATGATGCGGGCCTGCGCGGGTTCGAGACCGATGTCCGCATGACCAAGGATGGTGTGCTGGTCATCCTCCACGACGATACCTTGCAGCGGACGCATGGGAATCCTGGTCGCGTGGAGGAGATGACGTTGGAGGAGCTGCGTCCGTTGCGGACGAAGAAGACGGACCAGCCGATCCCGCTGTTGGCCGACCTGTTGAATTTCCTGGCTGACAAGCCCGGGTTGTATGTGGAGTTCGAGATGAAGACCGGCAAGACGGAGGTCTATACGGACGAGCTGTTGCAGGTCTACTGCAAGAAGATCCACGACCAGGTGATGGCCAAGCATCCGGAGGGCTCGGTCTACGTCTTCACCTCATTCGACAAGCGCCCGCTTCGGATCATCAAGGAGCTCGACCCAAAGGCGGAGCTGATGTTCATCACCTCGCGGCCGGTCAGCGATGAAGTGGTCAAAGAAGCCAAGGAATTGGGGGTCCACCGCATCGGCTGCACGAAGGACGGTACATCCCGCGCCGCGGTACGCGCTGCGCAGGAGGCGGGGATGAAGGTCACGGGTTGGCCGGGCCACAATCTGCAGGATTACCTGTTGGGGGTTGGTCTCGGACTCGACGCGATTTGCTCCGATATCCCGGTCGCGATCCACACATGGAAGAGCGAGAATCTGAAGCCGCTCCCGACCGCGAAATAGGCGATGGCGGTTGTTTCCAAGAGTTGAATGAATGAGGGGATGGGGTCAGGGACTCCCCGGCCCCATCCCCATCCGGATCCGGAGAGCCTCCCGCTGAGGGCGCAGGGGACGCGGTGGCGTTTTCGACTTGGGCATGGGTGTGGGTAGGGTCATTGCTCTGATCCCTACCCTTTTGGGGATTTTTTTTTTGATATACCGTTATCAGCAGACCAAGACAGATACAGACAACAACTCCGATGGATCTGCATTCCCCTCTCCCACTATCCCTCTGCGCCCTCTGCGATCTCTGCGGAATCCCTCCCCATCCAGACCCGGAGAGCTTTCGTGTTGGTTCGATAGG
>CALLYA010000422.1 GCA_937875495.1 uncultured Verrucomicrobiota bacterium | reverse complement strand
AGGGAACCAGGTTCGCGAACAGGAGAGCGGGGATGGGGACGAGTACGAGTAGGAGGAAGAGTAGGAGGAAGAGGAGGGACAACAAGAGATGCAGGCGGCTCGCAGTTGCTTGCGCTTGCACCTTGTTGTTATTTCTGAACAGGGACAACGCTGCGCAGTGGGTGGTGGTGGCCGCTTATGCTGCCGCCTGAGCATTGATGCGCGGGTGTGTCGGCTCCCGGTAGGAGTTTGGATTGGGACAGACCGGAGATGGATTGGGCATGGGAACGCGTCACACGGCTGGGTTTTGGGTGGGTGTGGTTTCAGCGGTCTTGATGGGACTCTTCGGGGCTGGGTGCCGGCGTGTTGAACCCCAGCGGCAGCTGGTCAACATGGACCTTTTCGCTGGCTGGAATGGTGTTGCGAAAGGGGATGGGTGGGTGCCGGTCCGGGTGGAGGTGAACCTGCCCGAGGGCTTCGTCCAACAGACCGGCACGTTGAGAGTCAGCGCGGAGGGCTCCGGCTGTTCGAGCGTCTATGAAGCGGCCTTGACGCCGGGCGGGCATGTGGTCCGGGAGTGTCTGGTTGCGACGGGTTTGCGCAGCATGCCGAAGGTGTATGGGAGTGTCACCACGCCCTCGGGGTTAGGCGATTCTACGGAGACGAGGCTTGGCCGATTGTTGTCAGATGGTCAGCGACTGGGGGTGGGGATCGGCGGTGAGATTCCGGGCTTCAGCTCCGTCTCGGTCGACCTGGAGGAGGCGTCTGGATTTGGTGCAATGGTTTCGGTCGAGCCTCGGTTTGTCTATCGCGAATGGGGCGCCTGGCTGGGCGTGGATGCGGTCTGGCTGCCGTTGGCGGGTGCCATGGGCTTGGATGCGGACCAGTGGGCCGCGTTGCTGCAGTGGGTCATGTGCGGCGGGATCCTGGTCGTTGCACCGGGACCGGGCTGGGGTGCGCAATGGGATCTGTTGCAGGCGGCGGGGTTGGTGGATGCGGGGGCGAGTGCACCGACGGTGGCGCATGTGGAGTCGGGGCTGAGTTGGTATGTGGCGGATAGTGACAGCGCGGGTTTGGACGGTGCGGGGTGGATGCTGACCGAAGGCGTTCGGGAAGCGGGGGCGTTGTCACCCGGCTGGTTTACGCGTCCGGGGGATCATGAGGTCTGGGAGGCATGGAGTACGATGGATGTCGGGCTCGGGAGCCTGCGCATTTGGAATGCCGTTCCGGAGGTATGGTCGAGTGGACAAAGGACGCGGCGATTGTGGGCTGCCGTGCTCTCCCCGCGCCCTGATTTGGTGGAACAAGAAGAAGCCGAAACGCAGAATAACCAGTGGTTGCCGGATGTCACCACAGCCGTCCAACCGATGCTGGCACGCGGTTGGACACCTGGGTTGGGGCTCGGCTGGATCCTTCCGATTCTGGGGCTCTATCTCTTTGTGGTTGCCTATGTCGATTACAAGCTCGTGTTCCGGCTGCGACGACCGGTCCTGACCTGGTTCACCCTGCCTGCATGGACCGGGGCGACCTGTCTATTGATCGTTCTCGGTGGGAATTGGTATTACGGCGACCTGGCGGAGGGGCGGGGCATTTGCCTCTTGGAGAGTCTGGATCCGGACGCGACGCTCATCCGTTCCACGCGCTATCTCCTGTTGGAGCAGCCGTCGAACCGCCGGGACCGGCTCCGCGGCCAGGGCTTGATCCGGCCGAGTCAATTGGATGCGTCATCGGGCTGGGGCGGATCTGAGGTGCGGTTTGGGGGGCGGGAGGAGATCGGGACGGTTTGGGAGGGGATGATGGAGCGTTGGGTCAAGCGGTTTTTTCGCGAGGACGCGCTGTTGGTTCGCGAGACTCCGCTGGTAGCGGTGGGGGCCGACTCGGAAGGGATCCGATTGGCGCCCGATTCGAATTGGAGCCTGGCCGGTGGGTATCTCATTCGGGGCGAGGAGTATTGGGAATTGTCGGGCAATGAATTCTCGGCGGATACCCCTGGGCAGGAGCTGAATCTTCTCATGCGAAGAGGCGAGGGTTGGCTGCAATCGACGAACTGGCCCTATTCTGAATACGGAAACTATGCCAATCGTGAGCCCTTCACTGGAAATCAGTTGATGGCGATGGTCCTGACGCTTTCTTTGGGCCAGTACGAGGATTTGTACGGGAATGCAAAGGTTGGAGAAGGCTTGCTGCCTGCGGTGCGGAGCGCGCACAGGAAGGGCCGGGAAGTGGTGGTCCTCCTATTGAACGCCGAGCCGGGTGAATCG
Source organism: uncultured Verrucomicrobiota bacterium (assembly GCA_937875495.1). Classification (GTDB taxonomy): domain Bacteria; phylum Verrucomicrobiota; class CALLYA01; order CALLYA01; family CALLYA01; genus CALLYA01. The sequence goes on along the minus strand of CALLYA010000422.1, from coordinate 2,802 downwards.
GGGGTGGAATGGCGGGCGGCGGGCGACGGCGGTGGCGTGTCCAACCCCGTGAGGGAGCAGGTCCTGTTTTTCCACATTTTGTAAGGAGCGACCGATATGGGAAGCGATGTCGAGGGCTTGGCGATCCGGCTTCAGGGGGTCCGCCATCTTTATCACAAAACGGCGGCGTTGAAGGGGATCGATCTAGAGATCCCAACGGGGGTGGTCTTCGGTCTGGTCGGCTCGAATGGTGCGGGCAAGACGACGACGCTGCGCATTCTGGGGACGCTTTTGAGGCCCACGGGCGGTGTTGTGGAGGTGCTTGGGATGGATCTCGCCAAGGCCCCGGACGAGGTGCGACGGCGGATCGGGTACATGCCGGATTTCTTCGGGGTATACCAGGACCTTGGGGTGAGTGAGTACCTCGACTTTTTTGCGGCGGCGTATGGGCTCAAGCGGGCCAAGCGTCAGCAGGTGGTCGGGGATGTACTGGAACTGACCGGGCTGACCGGCAAGCGGCAGGAGGTAATTGGGAGCTTGTCGCGTGGGATGCAGCAGCGTTTGGGGTTAGCGCGGGTGCTGGTGCATGACCCGAGCCTGTTGTTGCTGGATGAGCCGGCGTCAGGGCTCGACCCGCGTGCGCGGGTGGAGATGGCGGAGATCCTGGTGGAGTTGCGGAACATGGGCAAGACGATCCTGATTTCATCGCATATCCTGCCTGAGCTCCAGGACATGTGTGATGCCTTCGCGATTTTGGAACTGGGCGAGATTCTCTTCACGGGGACCCTGAAGCAACTGCGCGCGCAGGTGGGTGTCGATGGGCATGACGTGCGGGTCCGGTTGGAGGGTGAGTTCAACGACTTGGGATTTCTGCCGGACGAGCGGCCGGAGGTCCTGGGGGTGGAGGACCTCGGTGATGGCGCCTGGCGGTTGATGCTGGATCCGGCGGGCGCATGGCGGGCCTGGGATGTCAGTGCCTGGCTGGTGGGGCGTGGGTACAAGGTGCGGTCGCTGGAGGAGCGGACCCCGAATCTGCAGGATGCATTTATGAGTATGACGAAGGGGGACGTGACGTGAGGCGGCGCGATGGCAATCGAGGGGAGTGGCTGGAGCGATGGCGGGTCCTGGGCGTGGTTATGCAGCGGGAGCTTCGGGAGACGGCATGGCGCAAGCGCACTTTTATCACTCGCGCGTTGGCGGTCCTGCTGATGACGTTCGTACTCGGGTTGATCGCCTCTAATATCAATAATGTCGGGAGCGCTGGTCGCCGACAGATTTTTCAATCTTTGGGGATCGCATTGACCTGTTTCATTGCCTTTTTACTCCCGATCCTGGTGGCGGACGTGATCGCCGCGGAGCGCGAGCGTGGGACCCTGGGGCTGTTGTTTCTGACACCGCTGCGGCCGTTGGGTATTGTGCTCGGGAAGGCGGTGGGGCGTCTGTTGTTGATCCTTAGCCTGGTTGTAGCGTGTGGGCCTGTGGTTGCGATGACCTATCTGCTCGGTGGTGTCGAGGCGATCGAAATTCTGAAGGTGCTTTCGGCGATTTTGGTGTCCGTGATCTGGGGTGGAGCGTTTTGTCTCTGGATCAGCGCCCGTTCCGCGACGGTGATGAGCGCTCTGATTTGGAGCTATGTTGCGGGGTTGCTGGTCGTGCTGTTTCTCCCGGCGCTCCAAGCCGCTTTGATGTACTCCTCATATAACCTCTTGGGAGACGACGCGATCCTCCTTTGGGCCTGGCATCCCATCGTGTGTTGGGTGGCACTTTTTAACACCGGCGGATCATGGGGTGGCACTTGGATGTGGGATTTCATTCCTATTTTGGGGCCGTTGCTGGTAGCGGCGATCTGGTGCCTGCTGGCGGTGCGGCGGGGGAGTGTGTACGCCGCGAATCCCCAGCTCCTGCTACCGAGTAGGAAGGGGCGCAAGCATGCTAGGAACAGGGCGCGGGAGGGCGCCCCGGCGCAGGCGAATGAAGAGGCGCAAAAAGCGGGGAGACGGTGGTTGTCTCGGCTGGCTTCACTTGAGAAGCATCCGGCGATCTGGCTGGAGCTGAATAGCGGCGCTGGCTGGAATCGGCAATGGTTGGTCGGGTGTGGACTGGTCCCCGTGTTATGGCTGTTGGGCGAGGGGGCGGATTCGAACACCTTATGGTGGGAGATCCATGAATTTGTGTTGCAATGGCTGCTCTTTCTGGTGGGCTTTGGGGTGATGGTCGCGGGTGTGGTTGCCGCCGCCGGCAGCATTGCGCGCGAGGTGGAGACGGGGAGATTCGAATTGCTGCTTCTGCTTCCGATTCGGCCGTGGGTATGGCTGGTGCTCAAGATCTTGAAGGTCCTGCTGGGATACGGCTTGTTGGCCTTCGGTCTGCTGCTGTTTCACATGCTCGTCTATGAAGAGTGGGGGGACGCGTCGGAATATTTGGCAGGGTATTTTTTGCCTTGGTTTGTGATCCTCAGTGTGGCCTTTTGGATCTCGGCACGGGTAAAGCGTGAGCGGACCGCATTCGAGCTGACGTTTGCGGCGGCCTGTGTGGTCACGGTCGGATGGATGACCCTGATGGATGGGATGTACTGGTGGTACGACCAGGATTATGAAATGGTGATCGCCGGCATCGCGATCGCGGTGGCCTTTTTCTGGCGCGCACTGGCAGCCGTGTCCCGCCTTCGCCGTGGGTGAGGGCACCGGCTAGCGGTCGTCCGAACAGGTCTTCGGATCCGGATGGGAGGTATCCCGCAGAGATCGCAGAGGTGTATTGGGAGGGGGGGGAAGGGACCTACATCGGAGCCGTTTTAACAACTGCCTTGGTCAACTGAATCGGTAT